>JBBQDJ010000109.1:0-9805 GCA_038319595.1 Verrucomicrobiales bacterium | reverse complement strand
GTCGACTCGGCCGTTGCGATGATCTCCCTGACGGTGACCCCGGTCAATGACGCGCCGGTCGCCAGCGCCCAAACCCTAGCGGTTGCCGAGGACGGTAGCCTGGAAATCACTCTGACCGGCAGCGACCTCGACGGCGACTCTGTGACCGTGGTTCAAGTCGGAACCCCGACCAGCGGCGTCCTCACCGGCACCGCGCCGAACCTGACCTACACACCGAATGCAAACTTCAACGGATCCGACAGTTTCACCTTCAAGGTGAGCGATGGCACGCTGAACTCGGTGGCTGCGGCGACGGTTGCCATCACAGTGACTCCGGTGAACGACGCACCCATCGCCACCGCGCAGACGCTGATGGTTGCCGAGGACGGCAGCCTGGCAATCACCTTGGCCGGTAGCGATCCTGATGGTGACTCCGTGACCATCATCGAAGTCGGCACCCCGACCAGCGGCGTCCTCACCGGCACCGCGCCGAACCTGACCTACACGCCAAATGCGAACTTCACCGGATCCGACAGTTTCACCTTCAAGGTGAGTGATGGCACGCTGAACTCGGTGGCTGCGGCGACGGTTGCCATCACAGTGACTCCGGTGAACGACGCACCCGTCGCCATCGCCCAAACCCTTACGGTTGCAGAGGACGGCAGCCTGGCAATCACCCTAACCGGCAGCGATCTCGACGATGACTCCGTGACCGTCGTTCAAGTCGGCACGCCATCGAACGGCGTCCTCACCGGCACCGCACCGAACCTGATCTACACGCCGGTTGCAAACTTCACCGGATCCGACAGTTTTACCTTCAAGGTCAACGACGGCACGGTCGACTCGGCCGCTGCGACGATCTCGATTACGGTTACCCCAGTGGTTGATGACGGATTCGCCGCCTGGCTTGCCAGCTACGGAATGGTCGGAAATCCTGGCGATGATCCTGACCGTGATGGTATCATCAATTCAGTCGAGTTTGTGATCGGCGGAAACCCCAAGGATCGCTCCGATGTCGGGTTGCTGCCAACAGTGACCTTGGTGAGTGCCGATCCCGATGCGAATCTAACCAACGAAAACTATCTCCTTTTTAGCTATCGTCGCACCGATCTAGCCAAAGTGGATGACCGGACGACGATTCGAGTGGATTGGAGCACCGATTTCGCCAACTGGATCAACACCCAAGGCACCCCTGGAGTGGTGGTGGTCGAAAGTAACGATGAGGCAGCTCCAGGAGTGGATCTAGTAAGAGTTTACATTCCGCGCTCGCTGGCGGTTGGGGGAGGTCTTTTCGCCCGGTTGATCGTTCTCATCGACGTGCCGCTTGTGAACAATGCTCCGGTCGCTCAGGCGCAAACACTCAGCGTGAACGAGGACACCCCATTGCCGATCACGCTCTCTGCCAGCGATGTGGATGGAAATGCACTGACCTACTCCATAGTCACGCCTCCTCTACGCGGCACATTGAGTGGAACCGTGCCGAATCTAATTTATACGCCAGCACCGAACTTCTATGGATCGGACAGCTTCACCTTCAAGGCCAATGACGGTTTGACCGACTCCGCCACAGCGACTGTTGGCATCACAGTGAATTCCGTGATCGATGACAATTTCGCTAACTGGATGGCAGGATACGGCCTTGTTGGAAATCCTGAGGAAGATCCGGATCATGATACGGTCAACAATGCGGTTGAGTTCCTGATCGGAGGAAACCCGAAAGACCGTTCGGATGTCGGTCTGTTGCCGCGGACCACTTTCGTCAACGCGGATCCAGATGCGAATCTGACGAATGTGGACTACCTATTGCTCACCTATCGCCGGACGGATCTTGCAAAAAATGATGACCTCACAACCATTCGCGTGGATTGGAGCACGGATTTCTTCACCTGGACCAACACCCATGGCACGACCGGAGTGGTGGTAGTTGAAAGTAATGATGAAGCGGCTGTCGGAGTGGATCTGGTCAGAGTTTACATTCCGCGCTCGCTTGCGGTCAGTGGTAGATTGTTTGCTCGACTCACGGTTTCGATCACTGTCCCACACGTGAACAACGCTCCGGTGGCGCTGCCTCAATCTGTGAGTGTCAATGAAGGTTCCGTTCTTCCGATCACGCTCGCGGCCACGGATTCAAATGGTGATGTCCTGACCTATTCGGTCACGAACGGCCCTGCTCATGGATCATTGTCCGGAACGGGTAGAAATCTCGTTTACACCCCCTCCCAGACCTACAGCGGCCCGGACGGTTTCGCTTTTGTGGCGAATGACGGAACCGTCAACTCGGCTCCCACAACCATATCGATTACTGTGAATTCTGTCAGTAATTTTAATTTCTGGATGACGGGCTATGGAGTTTCCTCGCAACCCGGAGCTGATAGTGATAATGATACGGTCAGTAATGCAGTGGAGTATGTCATCGGCGGAAATCCCGCCGGTCAGTCTGACATCGCTTTGTTACCGACCGTCTCGTTGGTGACAGCAGATCCAGATGGAAACTTAGTCAATGCCGACTATTTGTTGTTCACCTACCGCCGGTCCGATGTCGCGAATACGGATCCCTCCACGGCCATCAGGGTTGAATGGAGTTCCTCACTTGTTGGTCCCTGGACGAATGCCGCGGGTGCTCCGGGCGTCGTGATCGTTCCACTCGACAATGCGGCGGGTGCCAACGTCGATCTGGTGGAGGTCTATATTCCTCGTTCCCTTGGAATAGACGGCAAACTCTTCGCACGCCTCAGCGTGTCGGTCGTCGTTCCCGAACCCTATAGCAGTAACTAGTTTGGATCATCCCCCCCCAAATAAGAGCATGGTATCAGGTCAATTAGCTACATTGGAGCGTTCTCAAGCGGCCACCGGTTCTTCGTCGCCCAACCTGGCGCGGAGGATTTACCGGCGGGTGAGGGACGGACTGTTCCAGTCGTGGCGGATGGCCTGGCTGAAGCGTTCTGGATCGGGACGATTCGGACAAATCGCCTCACGTTTTGCTTCGTGGGGCACCGCACCCTATCATGGCAGGGCGTTTCTCGCGGATCTGGTTTCTCAAGGATTTATCTCAGCAACAGCGTCGGTCACGCATTCCGATCTTCGTTCCGGCGCGAATGTCTATATCGGCGACAATGTCGTTGTTTCCTGCTGCTCGGGCGGTGGTTGCGTTCAACTCGACGACGGGGTGCAGCTTTACGGAGATACCTTCATCGAAACCGGATCCGGTGGCGCCGTTCGAATCGGTGCGGGAACCCATATCCAGCCGGGTTGCCATTTGCACGCGCATCTGGCGGACATCAGCATCGGCAGGAGTGTGGAAATCGCCTCCGGTTGTGGATTTTTTTCTTACGACCACGGAACTGCTCCGGGCATGCTGATCATGGATCAACCGCTGATCAGCAAAGGTGGGATCGTGGTTGGAGACGGTGCCTGGCTTGGCTACCGCGTAACCGTCCTTCACGGAGTGACTATTGGTGCCGGCGCGGTGATCGCCGCCGGGTCGGTGGTGGTCCGCGATATCCCCGACAATGCGATCGCCGCCGGGGTTCCGGCAAAAGTGATCAAATACCGCACAGCGGAGGGCGCTTAATACCAGACCACGACATTAATATTTATCAAATAACAGATCTAAAAATGAAAGCAGTCATACTCGCGGGAGGTTTCGGGACCCGCATCAGCGAAGAAAGTGCGGTCAAGCCGAAGCCAATGATCGAAATTGGAAACCGGCCCATCCTGTGGCATATCATGAAGAGTTATTCCGCCCATGGAATCAATGACTTCGTGATTCTCTGTGGTTATAAGGGCCACCTGATCAAGGACTATTTCGCGAACTATCATCTCCATACGTCGGATGTTACCTACGACTTGAAGAATCAGGAAACCATCATCCACCGCAACGATTCCGAACCGTGGCGCGTGACTTGCGTAGATACCGGCGAGAGCACGATGACCGGTGGCCGGATGAGGCGCGCCGCAAAATACATCGGTGATGAGACGTTCTGCCTGACCTACGGCGACGGTGTTAGCAATGTGGACATCAGCGCGAGCATTGCGTTTCACAAAGCCCACGGAAAACTGGCGACCCTTACTGCGGTGCAGCCGACCGGCCGCTTCGGGGTATTTACTCTCCATTCTGATAGCTCGGCCGTGGAATCTTTTCATGAAAAGCCGAAGGGTGATGGAGCCTGGGTGAACGGTGGTTATTTTGTCTTGGAACCTGGTGTGCTCGAACACATCGGTGACGACTCCACCGTCTGGGAGCGGGAGCCGATGGAAGATTTATCGAGAATGGGTCAGCTCCAAGCTTGGAAACATTCCGGATTCTGGCAGCCGATGGACACTCTGCGGGACAAGATGTTGCTCGACGAGTTGCTCGCAAAGGGCAATGCCCCGTGGATTGTTTGGAAATAACAGAACGTCGGACCTGGAAATTCAATCGATATGGAAACTTACGACTATGTGGTGATCGGCGGCGGCATTGTGGGTCTCTCGACCGCGCTGCACCTTGGTGAGATGTTTCCCGGATCTCGTGTGCTGGTCTTGGAAAAGGAGTCTTCGGCGGCCCAGCACCAGACCGGTCGCAACTCCGGTGTCATCCACTCGGGCATTTACTACAAACCGGGAAGTTTCAAAGCGCGGTTTGCGAAGTCCGGTGCGGTCAGCATGGTCGAGTTTTGCAGGAAGCACGACATTCCACACGAAGTTTGCGGCAAGGTGATCGTCGCCACTAAGGACAGCGAATTGCAATTGTTAGAGAATCTCTATCAACGCGGAATTCAGAACGAGGTTCCCGTCGAAAAAGTCGGTCCGGAAAGAGTTCGCGAGATTGAGCCGCATGTGAAATGCGTTGCGGCCGTGCTCGTGAAATCCACTGGAATCACGAGTTATCCCGCGGTTTGCAGGAAATACCTCGAACTGATCGAAGCCAACGGCGGCGAGGTGAGATTCGGAGTGAAGGTCGAACGTATTCTGGATCGTGGCGATCTGGAAATCGTCGTTACAGACGCTGGTGAGTTTCAGGCCAAGTTTGTCATCAACTGCGCGGGACTCCACAGCGACCGCGTGGCCCGGATGTCAGGTGCGGATCCTGGCGCGCAGATCGTTCCCTTCCGTGGCGAGTATTTCGAGTTGATTCCGGAGAAACGCCACCTCGTCAAGACCTTGATCTATCCGGTGCCCAATCCTGATTTCCCATTCCTCGGCGTTCACTTTACCAAGATGATCGACGGTTCCGTCCACGCCGGTCCTAACGCGGTGCTTGCCTTCAAGCGCGAGGGATACTTCAAGACGGATTTCAATTTCCGCGACACCTGCGACACCCTGACCTATCCGGGATTCTGGAAACTGGTTAGTAAAAACCTAGGCGAGGGGATGAAGGAAATCCATCGCTCGTTCTTCAAGGCTGCCTTTGTCCGTAGCCTTCAGGAATTGATTCCTGAGGTCCTGTCTGAAGATCTTGTTCCCTGCAAGGCGGGCGTTCGGGCTCAGGCGCTCGAGAATGATGGCAAGATGGTGGACGATTTCCTCATCGTCAAAGGCCGCAACTCGCTCCACGTCTGCAATGCGCCATCTCCCGCCGCGACGGCCTCCCTTGAAATCGGCAAAGCAATCGCCCGGCAGGTTTCCGAACATTCTCCCACCCCACCCCCCACATTGAACTACGCATGAAAATACTTGTTACCGGAACAGAAGGCTATCTCGGCACACTTTTGGCGCCATTGCTCATTGAACGCGGTCATGAAGTGACCGGCGTTGATACCGGCTACTATCGGTCCGGCTATCTTTACAACGCGAAGGGCAATCAGCCCAAGACGCTGATCAAGGACATCCGCCATCTCACGCTTGAAGATCTCAAGGGACATGACGCGGTGGTTCACATGGCGGAACTTTCCAACGACCCGACGGGAGAGCTTGCTCCTCACATCACTTATGAAGTGAACCACAAAGGTTCGGTGCGTCTCGCCCAATTGGCGAAGGAAGCTGGCGTGCGCCGCTTCGTTTACATGTCCTCCTGCTCCGTTTACGGCGTCGCCGATGGTGACACGCCGGTGACCGAGGAAACTCCGTCCAATCCGCAAACCGCCTATGCGATCTGTAAAACCCTCTGTGAGCGCGACATCATGCCGCTGGCGGATTCGAAGTTCTCGCCGGTTTTCTTCCGCAACTCGACCGCCTTCGGTGCATCGCCTCGCCAACGCTTCGACATCGTAGTGAACAATCTTTGTGGACTCGCATGGACCACGAAGGAAATCAAAATGATCAGCGATGGCTCGCCATGGCGTCCACTCGTTCATGGTCTCGATATCGGCAAAGCAATCTGCTGTGCGCTCGATGCACCGACCGACGCGATCCACGGCCAGATCCTTAACATCGGATCCAATGATCAAAACTATCGTGTTCGTGAGGTTGCCGAGATTGTTGCCGAGAATTTTCCCGGTTGCACCACGACTTTCGGCGTCCAAGGCGCGGACAACCGCAGCTATCGCGTGAGTTTCGACAAGCTCACCAAACATCTCCCTGACTTCAAATGCGATTGGGATGTGCCCAAGGGAGCCAAACAGTTTTATGAGCTTTTCCAACAGATCGACTTCACCAAGGAGGACTTCCTCTCGCGTGGATTCACCCGCCTGAAGCAGCTCGAATACCTCATCCGCACTGAACAAATCGACCAGGACTTCTTCTGGAAGACCAGTCTATGAACGCATCCGCCCATCATTGAAACGAATCTAGATTCCCATGTCACACTCCCCCGAATGCCGTTTTTGTTCCGAGCCTCTCACCCATGTGATGTGCGATCTCGGAATGTCGCCACTAGCCAATTCTTACGTCAAGTTCGAGCATGCGCAGAACGCCGAGAAATCCTATCCACTCAAGGTTTGGATTTGCGACAAGTGCCTACTTTCGCAGCTTGAAAGCTTCGAGTCGCCGGATGCGATTTTCAGCGACTATCTTTATTTCAGCAGCTTCTCCACCAGTTGGGTCGAGCATGCCCGCAAGTATTGCGAGATGATGACCGATCGTTTTGGTTTTAATTCTGATAGCCAGATCGTCGAGATTGCCAGCAACGACGGCTACCTTCTCCAACACTTCAAGGCCAAGGGAATCCCGGTGCTCGGAGTCGAGCCCGCTGCGAATGTCGCCAAAGTTGCGTGGGAGGGAAAAGGTATCCCAAGCCTGGTGAAATTCTTTGGCGTGGAAACTGCTAGGGAACTTGTTGCGACCGGCAAGTCCGCCGACCTCCTGATGGGCAACAATGTCATGGCCCACGTGCCTGACATTAATGACTTCATCGGTGGATTGAAAATCGCCTTGAAACCCGATGGAGTGATCACCTTCGAGTTTCCTCACTTGCAGCGGCTCATTGACGAGAACCAATTCGATACCGTCTATCATGAGCATTTCTCGTATCTCTCGTTCCTCGCGGTGGAGAAGATGTTTGCGCATCATGGATTGACGCTTTTCGACGTCGAGGAACTGCCGACTCATGGTGGATCGCTGCGGATTTTCGCCCGCCACACCGACAGCAAGTCACCGAAGTTGGTGATCACGGATCGCGTCGAGGCAATGCGCCAACAGGAAACCTCGTTCGGCCTTACCGATATGGAGACCTATACCTCTTTCGGTGAAAAGGTGAAATCGACCAAGCGAAAGTTGCTCAGGTTTCTGATCGATGCGAAGGAAGCCGGCAAGTCCATTGTCTGTTATGGTGCCGCAGCCAAGGGCGTCACGCTGGTAAACTACTGTGGCGTCCGCGACGACCTCGTCGATTATGTGGTGGACAAAAGCCCTTACAAGCAGAACCACTTCATGCCAGGAGTTCGCATACCGATCTATGGACCGGAGAAAATTTTCGAAACCAAACCCGATTATGTGCTCATTCTCCCATGGAACCTTAAGAAGGAAATCAGTGGTGAGATGGCAAACATCAAGGAATGGGGCGGGAAATTCGTCGTGCCGATTCCCGAGGTGACCGTCCTTGATTGAATCCGCCTAACACCATCCCCCCAGTGACAGGCCCATCAGACAGCGAGGACGTCGGACGCGACATGCACGCGTTGGCTGCCGATTTGTATCCGCATTGCCGGAGTATCACCGGTGACGGTGTGCGCGCGACGCTGAAGCGCCTGTCGCAGGAAATCCCGCTCACGGTCCATGAGGTCGCAAGCGGAACTGAAGTTTTCGACTGGAATGTTCCTGAGGAGTGGAACATTCGCGAAGCTTGGATCAAGGATCCGCAGGGCAGGAAGGTGGTCGATTTCTCGAACCATAACCTGCATGTCCTCGGTTACAGCATTCCAGTGAGTGAGAAACTCTCTCTCACAGACCTCAAACTCAAGCTTTTCACCCTGCCTGACCAGCCGGAGCTCATTCCCTATCGGACCAGCTACTACAAAAAGACCTGGGGTTTCTGTCTGGCCCATCGTGAACTGGAAAACCTGCTGGAAGGTGAATATGAGGTGTTCATCGATTCCGACCATTCGCATGGCAGTCTGACTTACGGCGAGTTGTTTATTCCGGGTGAATCCGCTGAGGAGGTTTTGATTTCCTGCCACACCTGCCATCCGTCGCTGGCAAATGACAACTTGGCCGGTATCGCCGTTGCGGTGGCACTTGCCAAGAGGCTTGCCAGCGAACCGCGGCGTTTGTCCTATCGATTTTGTTTCATTCCCGGAACGATTGGTTCGATCACTTGGCTGGCGACGAATCCAACCGTGTATCCAAGTATCCAACATGGCTTGGTTCTCACCTGTGCCGGCGATGAAGGGAATGTGACTTACAAAAAGTCGCGCCGTGGTGATGCGCTGATAGATCGCGCCATGCAACATGTCCTTGCCACCAGCGGTGATCCCTATCGCGTGGAGGAGTTTCATCCCTACGGCTATGATGAAAGGCAGTATTGCTCGCCCGGCATCAATCTCGCAGTCGGATGCTTGATGCGTTCCCCCCACGGGACGTTTCCTGAATATCACACGAGTGCCGATAACCTCGACTTCATTAAACCCCATGCCATGGCGGACACCTTGGCGAAGGCCCTTGATGTCATCGAAGTGCTGGAGAACAACGCGACGTTCGTAAACCTGAAGCCGATGGGCGAACCACGGCTCGGGAAATACGGACTCTATGGCGGCGGCGGCGGTCAACGCACCGGTGAATTCAGCGAACTTGCCCTGCTCTGGGTGCTCAATCAATCAGACGGCACGAATGACCTCCTGGCAATCGCCGGAAAAGCGGGAATGACTTTTCGGAAAATTCTAACGGCTGCGCGATCGCTTGAAGCAGCCGGCCTGCTCAGACGTGAAACAACTCAGAATCCGTCCGCATGATTTTCCACGAAACCAAACTCGCCGGGGCCTATATCGTCGAGCTCGACCGCCGGACGGACTTGCGCGGTTTTTTCGCCCGGTCTTTTTGTGCCGCCGAGTTCAGGGAGCATGGCATCGATTTCACCCCGGTGCAGGCGAACATTTCGCACAGCACCTTGAAAGGCACTCTTCGCGGCATGCACTATCAGGGTGCGCCTGTTAGTGAGACCAAATTCATCCGCTGCATCCGCGGTGCGGTGTGGGACGTGATCATCGACATGCGTCCGGATTCTCCGACCTATCGCGAACATGTCGGCGTCGAGTTGACGGCCGACAATGGCAGGGCGATCTATGTTCCCGACGATTTCGCCCACGGCAACCAGGCTCTTACCGACGAAGCCGAGCTCCTCTATCTGATGGGTGGTGCCTACACGCCGGGTTCCGAACGTGCCGTGCGTTTCGATGATCCCGCCATCGGGATCGAGTGGCCCTTGCCGGTGACTGTCATTGATCAGAAGGACCAATGACAGTCACCGGCAAGG
>JBBQDJ010000108.1:0-9830 GCA_038319595.1 Verrucomicrobiales bacterium | reverse complement strand
CCACCGCCGAAAAAGAGGATGCCGCACTCATCCAGGAACTTCTCGACTTGATGCACACGAGCCACCTGGATTTTACTAACACCTTCCGTATGCTCAGCCACGAATCATCCATCAACCAGCCGGCCTTCATCGACGCCGGATTTCTTGCATGGCACCCGCAATGGACCGCCCGACTCTCCCGTCAGCCGCAATCCGCCACCGAAGTCGTGGAAGTGATGCGCGCCCACAATCCCGCCGCCATTCCCCGCAACCACAAAGTCGAGGAGGCGTTGGCCGCTGCGGTGGCTGGTGATCTAAGCGTGATGCACCGCCTGCTTGAAGTTTTAGCTACCCCCTTCAGCGAGAATATCTCTGCTGAATACACCACTCCACCACCCACGGGTGCGGAAGCCTATCAGACCTTCTGCGGAACGTAAATTGGAGCGCGGAACTTATTCCGCCCGAATTCTCGCTAAGATTGCAGACGGAATAAATTCCGCGCTCCCAGTTTGGCGTGACGACGCTATGTATCATCGCTCCGCCAGCGTGCCTTCGGTGACACCGAGTTTTTCGAGAGCTTGGACCTGCTCGATGAGGTCGGAAGTATTTTCCGACATCGGCGGGTTTGAAAGAAACGGCTGCCTACGAAAGCAGCATTGACAAATTTCCCATTAGTGGCATTTTGCCACCAGTCACTGACTCCATGTCCTCTGTCGCCATTAAAATCACCTCGTCCATCGCTGACGCCGCGCGCAGGGCAGCCAAATTGGCGGACCGATCACTGACGGCTCAGATCGAGCATTGGGCACGCCTAGGCATGGATGCCGATGAAAAACTCACCGGTTCCGCCATGATGGCGATGAAACAAGGCGACTGGGAAACCTCCTCCAAGCCTCAGGATGTGGCGGAAATCCAGTCCTACCTCAATCAATTATCCCTGCCGGGGAAAGCCACGGAACTCGCTCTGGCATCTGGATTTCTGAACGGTAAAACCACCTACAGCCGCGAGGACGGTGTGATGGTCCGCACTAACCAGGACGGCAACGAGACCCGTGGACGGATGGATGGCAAAGAGTTCATCCCTTTTTCTGAAGGCAGTTGAGCATGCCGACACTCCTCATCGTCCTATGCGGTCCGAATGGTGCGGGAAAATCAACTTTCTTTGAGATCATGCTGAAATCGCGTGGTTTCCCGTTTGTGAATGCTGACCTGATCGCCGCTGAAAAATTCGGACCGGAAGCCGTCACTCACGCGCTGACCGCAGCGAAACTTGCGGATGCCGAACGTCGGCGGCTCGTTGCGGAAAAGACATCCTTCATCATGGAGACCGTGCTGTCCGATTCCGGCGGAAACAAACTGGCTTTCTTCCGCGATGCCCGGAACGCGGGCTATCTTCTGGAAGTCTTTTTCATCGGCCTCGATTCACCGGAAACATCCGCAGCAAGAGTCCGGGGCCGCGCCGACACTGGCGGCCATGATGTCCCGCTGGATCGGATCAACGCCCGCTATCCACGGACTCTTGAAAATCTTCGCGAACTTTGCAGTTTCGCGGACACCCTAACGATCTTCGACAACAGCTCCCGCCGGAATCCCTATCGGCTCGTCGCTCGTTTGAAAAATGGTGGACTCGTTTCCCTCTGCGATCCGCCACCCGCATGGGCCTCTACGATCAGGCTGGAAGATCGGCTGAACTCCACTACCGAACGCTTTCCGTTTTAGCCATCTCACCGCTCCGCCAGCGTGCCTTCGGTGACACCGAGTTTTTCTAACGCTTGGACCTGCTCAATGAGTTCGAAGGCGTCGGATTTTCCGGAAAGCAGGTCCTGATAGGCGCGGATGGTTTTTGCGGCGTCTTCGGCTTCATCGAGCAGCTCGACGCGGAAACGCGAGAGGCCGGTGGCGCGGAGGTGTTCGTAGTAGCGGGCACCCGTCTGCGCCTTGCCATTGAAGAGGGTGTTCCGGCAGCCGACGTCGGCTTGCAGGCGGTGGAGCTGACCGCCGCGATCGCGGAGGTGGACGACGTGGGTTTCGCAGGGACGGCCGCAGTCTTTATACGTGGTTCCGCTGCTGAGGAAGGTGCAGAAAACGCAGTGCTCCATGTGAAACATCGGCATATGTTGATGAAGTGTTAGCTCGAACCACTCGGGCGGCGCGCTGGCTAACAATTCAAGAACCTGGCCGATGTTGAGGTCGTAGGAAATCGTGAGGTGATCGAGCGCGGCGTTTTCCATCAGCAGCCTTGCGGTGATCGGGTTGGCGACGTTGAGCGAGAAGTCGCCGATTTTTTTCACGTCACTACGGTCTTTATAGTAGTGAAGTGCAGCGAGGTTGCGGAGGAGTAGACCGTCCGGTGCCGCCTTTTCGATGAGTTTCAGATAACCCATTTCGCCCGGCTTGAGGATGCGTGGGGTGGCGAGGAAAATTTGAGATTTCAGATTTGAAATTTGAGATCGGAAGAGTGCGACGGCCTCCTTGTATCGGCGAGGGTCTTCGAAGTCGCAGTAAATGGTTTCCACGCCGCATTCGATGGCGGTCGTGAGCTGGCCCATGGTACGGCAGAGGACTGATAGCTCTGGATTCTTGACTCTGGATTCTGGGCTCTGGATCGGAAGTAGGTCGTGATAGGTCGTGATGATTTCCAGACGCTCCGGCTTGATGGCGGCGGCATCTTCCAACTGCTTCACGAGGGCGCGGCGAAGCTGGTTCAAGGCGGAAACGGCGATGTGGCAGTTCCCTTCGAGTTGGTTGTCGAGCGAGCCGAGTTCGAACGAGGAATCACCGAGGCGGCCGAGCTGTTCGGCGAGTTTTTCGGTGCCTAACGGATGTTTTTCCGCCTCCACGAGAGGCATGGGCGATGACTCTGAAAAAGTGCGACGGTCATAGACCGCCGCTACCGTGATGGGCTCGCCCGGCTTGCCGGTGATGGTGAAATGCAGCGCGGATTTTTTCTCTGCCGGGCGGGTGTTCTGCCAGAAGCGGCGGAGCTCGGAGTCAAGCTTGGGATCGGAGGTTTTGTAGAGAGTTTGGCCGGGCTTGATGCGGTCGAAATTGATGCCGCTGTAGGTGAGATGGAAAATGAGGCGATCGCCCTCGATCACCCAGATCCGTGCGCCTTGTTCGAGGTCGCGGTTTTCACCGGCATCGAAGACGACGCCATCGCCGGCGGTGAACGGGACACCGGTTAGTTTTCCAAGGCGGATCCAGCCGGGGCCGCAATCGGTGATTTCACCAAGCAATGGGCCGCGCTTTTTGCCGAATTTTCCGTGGGTGAGATACGGGTGGTTGGTGCCGGCGAACCAGCCGGTGCTGAGGCCGCGGGAGAAGGTCATTTCTAACTCATAGCGGTCGGACGGAGTGATCGGGGATTCTGCATTCGCGATCGCGGCGTCGAGCGCTTTCCGATAGACGCGGGTGACGGCGGAGACGTATTCGGGCGATTTCAGACGGCCTTCGATCTTGAAGGACTTCACTCCGGCTCGAACGAGATCGGGAACCAGATCAACGGCTGCTAGATCCTGCGGGCTGAGTAGATAACGGACCGCGCCGAGATCGCGGGTTTCGCCATCGACGACGATTTCATACGGCATGCGGCAAGCTTGGGCGCATTCGCCGCGGTTCGCACTGCGTTGGCCGAGCGATTCACTGGTAAGGCACTGGCCGGAATAGGCGACGCAGAGTGCGCCGTGGACGAAAACTTCGAGCGGTGTTTTTGTCTCCACAGATGAGGAGTGGAATCGCTCGATCTCCTTGATAGAAAGCTCGCGGGCAAGAACGGCACGCTCCATCGGGAAAAGCGTTTCGATGAACGCGAGGCCTTCCGGCGAGGTGATCGTCATCTGGGTGGATGCGTGGAGTTCGACGTTCGGCGCGACCGTGCGCGCCAGCTTCGCGAGCCCGAGATCCTGGATGATCAGGGCATCCACTCCGGCGGCAGCGATCTTGCGGAGTTGCTCCTCGGCCGCCTTCATTTCGCTGGTGAAAATCAACGTGTTCATCGTCACGAAGCCTTTCACGCCGTGGCGGTGGAGAAATTCCATGAGTTCCTCGAGATCCGCTTCGATGAAGTTGTCCGCGCGCAGGCGGGCATTGAATTTTGGCAGCCCGAAATAGATCGCATCCGCCCCTGCCGCCACGGCCGCGCGGGCGCAGTCCCAGTTTCCCGCAGGAGCGAGAAGTTCGGGGGTCGGATCGGGTGGTTGCGTTGCCATGGCGTAAGTGAAGCACGGCGATTGTCCCGGGGACAGCGGAGAAATCGGCCGCAGGAATCACCTAGAGCGATTCCGATCATCGCGATTCGTTTCGATGCAAGCCTTTGTTCCGGCGAGGCAACTTGAAAACCCGGCGAAACTTCCCGGGTTGGCCAGAGTTTCAAAGGATAACAACCCGATTGAATCCATGCTCCCGAAAGCCGACAAACCTTGGTCCCTCTTGGACGCCGCCCATCTGCTCAATCGCGCGGGATTTGGCGGCAGCCCGTCCGATATCAAAAGCCTTCATGCCCTAGGTCGTGAGAAAGCCGTGGACTCGTTGCTGGAACCGGCTGAGCCGCTTACTGCCTTTCCTGTTCCAGAATGGAGCTCGGAAGAACGGGCGCTCGCCGACATGACGATGCGGATGGAGCAGCGTCGGGAGGCATTTAAATCCATGCGTGGTCTATCAGCCGAGGAAGCCGATAAAAAGCGGCGTGAGGCATTTCAGGTCATCCAACAGGAATCCCGCCAGCAGTCGTTAGAAGCCCAAGGATGGTGGTTCCGTCGCATGTTACTGACCCGCGCTCCGCTCCGCGAAAAAATGACGCTTTTCTGGCATGACCATTTCGCCACCTCGGTGCAGAAGGTCAAACTACCGGTGCTGATGATGCGCCAGAACGAAATGTTCCGCGTGAACGCGTTCGGCAGTTTCAAAGACCTCACCCAAGCCATTCTAATGGATCCGGCGATGATGCTCTATCTCGATACGCAAAGCTCGAAGAAGGATCAGCCCAATGAGAATTTCGCACGCGAAGTGATGGAGCTTTTCACCCTCGGCGAGGGAAACTATACCGAGCAAGACGTCCGCGAAGCTGCCCGCGCTTTCACCGGCTATGAGATTGATCGTAGGAATGGAGCGGTCTTGCACAACAAGTATCAATGGGATGCCACCGAGAAGACCGTTTTCGGAAAAACCGGTCCGTTCGACGGAAAAGCGGTGATCGATCTCATTTTCGAAAAGAAAGAAGCAGCCCGGTTCATGTCGAAGAAGCTCTGGGAATTCTTCGTGGCTGATAATCCCCCCGCTCCCGCGGTGGACGCCTTGGCGGAAACCTTCACGCAGGCTGGTTTCAAAACCGGACCCCTGTTGCGCGAGATATTTCTATCAAAAGAATTCTATTCGGAGTCCGTGATCCGTGCCCAGATCAAGTCCCCGGTGCAATACCTGATCGAGCTTCTCAAGCAGCTTGAGATTGAAAGCCCGCCGTCTGGATTCGCCATCAACGCGGAACAACAGCTCGGCCAGATCCTTTTTATGCCGCCGAACGTCGCCGGTTGGGACTGGGGTCAAGCGTGGATCAACACCAACACCCTGCTCACTCGTTACAATCTCGCCGGTTTCGTCACGAAAGGTTCCGAAGATGACACGAACATGATGGTGAGCGATCGGATGAAAACACCCGGAATGGCCCCAGGTCCCATGCGCATGGGCAGGAGTTGGCAGGGGCCGGACTATGAGAAGATCGCTCCGCGCGCCCTTCGCGACAATCCCGACGAGCTGGTTGACTCGCTCATCTATCGTTTTTTTCAAAACCCGCTGCCGGACAAAGCGCGTGGTTCTTTGATTGAGTATGCCAATTCAAAAAAAGGCGAGGTCTTCACCAATAAGGAGACCGCTGAGCTTTGCCACCTCATGCTCAGCACGCCCTACTATCAACTCTGCTGAAAAATCCCTAAAAACCACCAACTTCCTAAGCCATGAAAACTCGCCGCGATTTCCTCCGCTCCACGGTTCTCGGAGCCTCTGCCGCCTGGACCGTACCGATGTTCATTGATCAAACCTTCGGCCAGCTCCATGAAGGTGCCCGCGACCTCGCGATCCAGCCGGTCACCGGTAAGGATGACACCATTCTTGTCGTCCTCCAACTCGCCGGCGGCAACGACGGCCTAAACACGCTCGTTCCCTATGCTGACGATGCTTATTACAAGGCCCGCCCGCGTCTGGGGAAAAAGGAAAAGGACATCATCAAGCTCAATGATCATGTCGGCTTGAACAATGCGATGCCGTTCCTCGGCTCGCTGTTCAAGGAAGGCGATCTCGGAATCGTCCAAGGAGTCGGCTATCCAAACCCTAACCGATCCCATTTCGTTTCGACCTCCATCTGGGAAACCGCCGACACTACGAACCACTCGGCCACGGGTTGGTTAGGCCGCTATTTCGACAACGCCTGCCCCGGTGCCGATCCCACCGTCGGCATCAGCTTCAACAAGACTCAGCCCGAAGCCTTTGGAGCCGTGAAGAACCCCGGCGTTTGCCTGAATTCGCCCGAGCTTTACCGCTGGATCCACGGCGGTGGCGAAAAAGCCCAGGCGGAGGAGTTCTTTGCCGATCTCAACAAGCCCGATGACCATCACGATGACGACGGCCCCACCGACGGTGGTTCCATCGCCATGCCCGCTGGTGGTAAAATCGGTGGAATCTCCGGCGAGGGCAATCTCGCCTTCCTCGAACGGGTCGCCCTCGACGCCCGGGTCAGCTCCGCGAAAATTCTCGAACTCGCTGCGAAGCACAAGACCACCGTCCGCTACGACGGCACCCCCATCGCCCGCAATCTCAACCTGGTCTCCCGCATGATCGCCGGTGGCATGCCGACCCGGGTTTACTACGTCAGCCACGGCGGATTCGATACCCACAACCAGCAGCTCAATTCTCATGACCGTCTGTTAGCCCAACTGGATGACGCTTTGAAATCCTTCTTCGCCGATCTCAAGCAACAGGGGAATGACAAACGTGTCGTGCTGATGACCTTCTCCGAGTTCGGCCGCCGCGTTTCCGAAAACGCCAGTGCCGGCACGGACCATGGCAAGGCGTCCTGTCTGTTCCTCGCCGGTGCCGGCATTAAGGGTGGTCTCCATGGCACTCATCCCAGCCTGACTGATCTATCCGAAGGTGATATCCGGCACACGGTCGATTTCCGCAGCATCTACGGCACCGTCCTTGCTGACTGGTTGAAAGCTCCAAACCTCAAGCCTATCCTCGGCGCGAGCTATCCGAAATTGGGATTGATTGGCTGAATCGCTTCTGGATTGGAGTGTTCTCCAGCCGGTGAACTGCGGCATTCCGTGAACCGGCGACCAAGCCCGAAGAGCGGCCGGAAGAAACTGCATGAAAATACGGATCAGCGCTTCGCGCGGATCAGTTTCTGGATCTCGTCGTGATTGCCGAGAAAGAAGAAAACCAGCTCCGGCGGTGTCGCGATGAACACAAAAGTCAGCCTGTCATCCAAGCCGACTCGGCATTCGAAGATGGTTTTCGTAAGGCGGCGGATTCCAATGCCAGAATGCACGTGCGGACGTCCCCAATTTTCAAAAACCTGGTTGATGGCCTAGCCGATTTCCTGGCGCTCCGCCCGCGACCGTTTCCGAACGATCTCCAGCAGGTCCTCAGTGACCCGTGCCTTCGAGGAGAGCTTCAATGTCTCCGGTGAAATCATGGAGCTTGCCTTCCCTGCCGGCTTTTTCGATTTCGCCATGGGTTCGTTGTTCGAATTGATTCAATTCCGCCGCCGTCGCGCCGTATTCGCGGGTCGCGTAGTCCATGGACTCCACCGCAACTGGGCGGAGGGCGATGATTTTTCCATCGACTACAATACCGATGTCGTCCCCCTTGAGCGCCCGGCGTAACAGCTCGGAGAGATTGCCACGGGCGGCGGTTGGAGTGAGTGTAAGCATACTCATGGCTGAAAAATGCCGCATTTCCGTCTCAAATGCGAGCGCCATTTTCGATCATCTCTCCCCGTATCCCTCCGCGACCTCCCCGTCTCCGCGTTTCGCTTCATCAAAAAATTTCGCGACCCCCTCCGCGACCTTTGCGCCTTTGCGGTTCCTCTTTCCTCCGCCATCCTCCTCGCATGTCCGCCCCGCTGAACCCGAAACATCTTCCCGAGAACCCCACTGCGGACGACATCCTCAACGCCTTCCTCGATTACCTGACATCCACCAACACCGAGCCCTACGACCATCAGGAGGAAGCGATCCTCGAACTCTTCCAGGACAAGAACGTCATCCTCAACACCCCCACCGGCTCGGGAAAATCGCTGGTCGCACAGGCGATGCAATTCAAGTCGCTCTGCCAGGGCCGCCGCTCGTATTACACCGTGCCGATCAAGGCGCTCGCTAACGAGAAATTTCTCTCGTTGTGCCACGTCTTCGGCCCGGAAAACGTCGGCATGATCACCGGCGATGCCACCGTCAACCACGACGCGCCCATCATCTGCTGCACCGCGGAAATCCTCGCCAACATCGCCCTCCGCGACGGCGCAACCGCCAAAGTGGACGACGTGATCATGGACGAGTTCCACTACTACTCCGACCACTCGCGCGGCGCTGCTTGGCAAATCCCGCTTCTAACATTGCCGCGCGCCCGCTTCCTGCTGATGTCCGCCACGCTCGGCGATTCGTCGTTTTTCTCCAAGACTCTCACCGCGCTCACCGGAGCCGAAACCGTGCTCGTCCAATCCGACCAACGCCCGGTCCCGCTCGAGTTCGAATACTCCACCACCCAGCTTCAGGAAAAAGTCGCGGAACTCAACGAACAAGGCCGCTCGCCCGTTTATCTCGTCCACTTCACCCAGAACGCCTGCGCCGATACCGCTCGCGACCTGCTCTCCACCAACTTCTGCATCAAGGAGGAAAAACACGCCATCGCCCGCGCGCTAGACGATGCCGATTTCCGCTCACCCTACGGTCGCGAGCTCGCGAAAATCCTCCGCCACGGCGTCGGCATCCACCACGCCGGGTTGCTGCCGAAATACCGGTTGTTAGTCGAAAAGCTCACCGCCAAGGGCCTGCTCAAGGTTGTCTGCGGCACCGATACCCTCGGCGTCAGCGTGAACGTCCCGATCCGCACCGTGATGCTAACCGGCCTCTGCAAATACGACGGCCGCGGCACCAAAATTCTAGCAGTCCGCGATTTCCGCCAGATCGTCGGTCGCGCTGGCAGACGCGGATTCGACACTACCGGCTATGTTGTCGCCCAAGCCCCCGAGCACATCATCGAAAACCTCCGCCTCGCCGCCAAGGCTGCAGCTAACAAAAAGAAGTCTTTCGAAAAACGTAAACCGCCGGAAAAAGGCTTCGTCCACTGGGATGAGCAGACTTTTGAAAAACTCCAAACCGCCCCGCCCGAGCCGCTCGTTTCCAGCTTCTCCGTCCACCATCACACGCTGCTCAACGTTCTCTCCCGTACTCACGAGGACGGCTGCGCCGCGTTGAAAAAGATCATCGCCGATAGCCACGAGCCACCCGCCAAAAAGAAGCTCCTCGAGAAGCGCGCCTTCGAACTCTTCCGCGGCCTCATCGGCGCGAAGATCCTCCACATCATCCCGCCCGCCAAACGCAGCGGGCCGCAGAAAATCGTCGTCGATGTCTCGCTGCCCGAGGATTTTTCCATCAACCACGCGCTCAGCCTTTATCTGCTAGACGCCATCCCGCAGCTCGATAAGGACGCCGAAGAATACGCGCTCAACGTCATCTCCCTCATCGAGTCCATTCTGGAAAATCCCGACATCGTGCTACGCAAGCAGGTCGATCTGTTGAAAAGCGAGCTGATGGCCCGCCTCAAGGACGAAGGCATGGAATACGACGACCGCATCGCCATGC
>JBBQDJ010000107.1:0-9867 GCA_038319595.1 Verrucomicrobiales bacterium | reverse complement strand
CGGCCCTGCCTTCCGGCGCGGTGGGACTGAAATGATGCCATGCGAGGCCGAGATTCTTATACATCAGCGCGGGGGGATCGGGACGCATGGCGAGCTGGCTGGTTATCGAATCGATCGCCCGTTTCAGAAGCGCCGGATCCTTGCGGGCGATCGCCTCTTCCAGCACGCGCACGGCCCGGCGGTGACGTGCCTCCCACCAGTCCGCGGCGACCACCGCCGCCCAAGGATCGTTTTTCATCTCACGGGCATCCGGCGGGGTAAAATCTGGCAACGCCCGCTCGCTCTCGCGCCACCAGATTTCCAGGTCGGTCGGATTTCCCGGCGGCACCAATTGCCAGCCCATCCCGTGCGGCCACAGCGTCCAACCGGGCAAGCTTGCGAGCTCGCCCGGTGTAAGATCGCCCGCTACGAACCACGGACCGAGTGAGGGATTCGCGGCCATCAGCCCACCGAGCGAGTAGCCCGGGCCGCCGTTTTTCCGGTAGCGCGGGCCGGGCAGCACGAGATCCGGCTGGCGTTTTGCGAGATTCGCCGCATACCACGGATAGCTCATCCGCTCCAGATCAAGCAGGCGCAAGTCGGGACGCAGGCCGGTCCCCTCATGGCGGTAGGTGGCCGTGTTTACGATCAAATCTCCGCGCACAAGCAGCACGGATTTTTCCGGCAGCGGTGCCAGCCACGCTTGGCCGTAGTGGGAAAATGCGTATGCCTCGCGGCGGTTGGTTGTTTGAAAATTCCAAGCCGCCGGCAGCAGGGCGATCATCACCGCACCCCACGCCTGCGCGCGCGGCCAGCGGCGGGACAGCAGCCCCCAGCCCAGGCCCGCCCACGCGGAGAAAATCAGATGCGGCATCGTCCAAAACCGCGCCAGCACCGAGGCCATCAAGCGGTCGGTCACCGGCAGATTCGCCAGGTAGTTGAAAACGATCACATATCCCAGCACCGCCGCCAGCACACCCCAGCCGAGGGCGCGATTTCCCTTTCGCACGCTCCAGGAAATTCCTGCGGCCACCAACGCCAGCCCGACCCACCCGAGCGAGTTTCCCTGCGCCACCATCCACGCCAAGGATCGCGCCGCGTAGCCGCCGCTTACCGTGACCTCGCCTGCCGCAAGTTGTAGCGAGCCATAGTCTGCCCGCGTGAAGTGCGCCCACGCTCCGCTCCAACTGCTCCAGTCACCCCACGTCACTGGCGGCGCGCCTGCGGCGATCATCGGCAGCGCGAAATAAGGCAGGAAGCCCAACAGAAACAGCCCGCCCAGTCCCGCCATCCGCCGCGGCTTCAGCCACACGCCCGTTTCCCGCAGAAAAGGCCAGATCGCCAGCGGACCGCCGAAAAACAAAATCGTATGGTGGTTCGACATCCCCAGTCCGAATACCGCCGCGCCCCACCACACCCAGCGCGATTCCTTCGTCCGCCCGTAGGCCACCGCCAACCACAGCAGTGCCGCCACGAACACGTGATGCAGTGAGAAAACCTCGGCGGAAATGGCATGTTCCCAGACCGTCGGCGCGAAGGCGAAACAGCCTGCCGCTACCACTCCCGCCCACGCTGATCCACCCCACGCCGCGACCGCCCGCTGCAAGATCCCCGCCGCCAGCGCGCCCATGCACGCCGACAAAAAATTCACCCGCCACGCCAGCTCGCCCCACGGCACGCTGGCGAAAATCCTCCCCAGCATCCCGAACAACGGATATCCCGGCGGATGCAGCACCCCGCCATGCGCCGCGCCGACGACCAGTTCCCCCGCATCGCCCCCCATCACGGATGGAGCCAACGTGAAGCCGTAAATCGCGAGAACCCCGAGCATCGTCCCGACCGTCTGCCACCACCCGAGTGGGGCCCTGGCCAGCTCGTCCTGACGGTGTTTTTGTTCGATGTGTTTCATCGGCAGCGAGACGCTAGGCCGCCATCGCCCGGGCATCAACCGCAGAGCAAGGGCGTTGGCGAAATGGAGCGCTGACTTTAGTCGGCCTGTCCAACGATTTGCTCACGGAAAGGGATTCAGGCCGGCTGAAGCCAGCGCTCCGTTCGCAATCGATTGCCCTCAACTTTCTCCCCGTATAAATCGGGTCAGGTGTCGCATTTCATCATTTTGCCTCTGGGGGCACGGGTACCAGTGAAAGCGCCGGGATCAACCGGCTTCGAAATGAGCATGAAAGAGTCTTACAAGAAACAACTCGCCATTGACTTTTGGCCACAAGCCCTTCGGTGGGAGCGGTGACGCCCCGGGTGTAGCATCCGTCTACGCCGGGACAAGTGGGTGCATGGAGACGCAGGCCAGCCATTGAGCTGCGAAATCAAGATTTCTGTGAGCGTGGTCAATCCTTGGATTTCAACGTCTAAAAATGTTAGGACGCTTCCGGGCCGCTGGCTCAACCTCCTCCCCGCAGCCGCAACAATGACAAGCTGAAGCTTAAACTCTCTATCCATTCCGCCGCCGATTCATGATTGAAGAATTTGACAGAATCATCGATGGCAGAATCATTTTTAAAGACCGGGACAGCGCAGGCTTGGTCTTCAATGATTCTGCTGTAAATGATTCTGCCTTCTCCTCTGCGTTTCCTCCGCGGCCTTTGCGGCTCTGCGGTTCACCTCTTCTGGATGAATGAAAGCCGGGGTGAATTTGCCTAACGGCCAGCCGGGGTGCGCTTCGCGTCGTTTTCATGCCTGCTATCGCAGGCTCATCCAGGTATTTGCCTTTACCAGAGCTGCACCGGATCCATTTTCTCGCGCACCAAGATCTTTCCCTTTGTTATCCTCAGACCCTGCGGATTTTCCCACTCGCTGTGGTTGGTAGTTGTTGGACGAATCTCACCCTCACCGGCACCTTGTAAACTGATAGGGATTTCCGGCACCAGCGGATCAAGTCCCGGGCCAGAAGAATTTCCCCTTCCCGTAAAATCACTTCGGCCGCAGGTATCGTTCCTAACACCGGATGCGGAAGTCCCAGCACTCGGCAGCGCCGCACCGAGGGATGGCGCTCGATGACGGTTTCCACCTCCTCGGGAAAAACCTTCATTCCACTGACGTTCAGAACACTCTTTTTCCGGCCGCGCAGATAGACCCGGCCGGCGGCATCGGTTAGGGCGAGATCGCCCGTCGCGAACCAACCATCGACGCAAATTTCATCAGTTTCCTGCCAGGGGGAGAGATAGGCGTCAAACATCCCCGGCCCTTTGATCCAGAGTTCTCCGACGGCGCCCACCTCCACTGGCAGCCCTTCATCATCACGCAGCTCGACGTCAAACGCCGGAAGTGGCCTGCCCACCGCCGTCGGTGAATCCCCCGCCCCGCCGGTATTCATCAAGGGCAGGCCGATTTCAATAATCCCGAGCCCTTGGACCAGAGGCTTACCGAAGCGCTTCCGAAACCTATTGGCGATCTCGACCGACAAGGGAGCCGCCGTCGTCACCGCCAGACGCAGGTCCGGCCATGGATAGTTTCCTTGATCCGCCGCCAGCAGTGCATAGTGGAACGGCGCGCCATAGATCACTGTCGCGCGGGTGGCCCGCGCTGTTTCGAGAACCTGCTCCGCCAAATGCGAATTTCCGATCACCGTACAAGCCCCATGGTAAAGGTAGAGCACGATGGACACGGCGAAATGATGGGCCATCGGCAACATCCACAGCACCCGGTCACCCGGACCAATTTCTAGTGCGGCATTCGCCGCCACGATCCGTTCGCGCAACTTCGAGTGGCTCAGCACCACTCCCTTGCTGGCCCCGGTCGTGCCCGAACTGAAGCGGACGAACGCCGGATCGAGCGCGGAAAACTCCGCCTCATTGGCGAGATCCACCGATTCGAAAGCCACCCATTGCGCACCATCCGAGCTGCCGACGATCATTCCACACAGCGCGGTGCGGTCGATGATTTCCTGTCGTTCCACCTCGGTCAGTTCGTCCGCGAGGGGCACCAGACATCCACCAGCTCTTAAAATCCCCAATGCGAGGACGATGTAGTCCACGCCATTTCCACAGGCCAAGCCCACGCGTGGGACCCCACTGCGACGAAAGCCCGCGCAGCGGTCCAGCCACGCCGCCACCTTGAAAACGCGCTCCAGCAGTTCGCCATAAGTTATCGTCACGCCATCCGCCACCAAAGCCGGCCGGTCCGCCGACGCCCGCAAGGCGATTTGATCCACAATGTTCATCCGGCCTTTTTGTAACTGCGTTCCCGCTGAGAATCAAGGACTTCAAGGCTCCGGGCCGACGCTTGAACTCAATCCACCAGTGGTCAGTGGCCTCTCGAACGGATTGGAAAACACTGCGAGATGCCGATCCACCGATTTGCCCGGCGCGTCTGGAAGCATACGGGAAGCGGCATGGCGGACATCCCACCAAAGTTCTGCGCCACGGGTCTTCAGCGAGGCTTTCATCAACTCATGCTCGCGATCGAAGTACGATGTGCAGACGAGCAGTCCCCCCGGGGCGAGGGTCGCCAGGGCATTTTCTAACATCACATCCCAGGCCGGCGGATCATTCCAATAGTTCTGATGCCGGATGAAGATGAAATCGAACGGAGGGAGCTGTTTGATCGTTCCGATTTTCGAAGCATCGCCACACTTGAACTCGATAATCCCGGTGGGCAGGTGCCAACGCTTCGTAGCTTCTGCGATCGTCTCCGCCCGCAGATCGATGCCGAGGTAATAACCGATTTCAGCCGGCACCAGCGCCGCAGCGAGCGCACCTGTTTCATCCGCTCTGCCGCAGGCGAGATTGAGCACGGCAGATTTTCCCCGCCGATGGAAGCGCACGGCCGTTAGAGCTTCACGCAGCAGGATTTGCAACCGCACGACATCGGCGGCGGTAGCGGGGTGACGAAATGGCAGCCGCTGGATCAAGCTTTCACCAAGGTCATGACGCACTCGAGGTGGCGCGTGTGCGGGAAAAGATCGAAGGGCTGGACATCGGCTAACTGATAGCCGCCTTCACTGAGCTGCTTGAGGTCGCGAACCTGGGTGGCCGGATCACACGAAACATAGACCACGCGCGCTGGACCGAATTTCACCAACTGGTCGATGAACTCCGGCGTGCAGCCCTTTCGCGGCGGATCGATCACCACGGCGGTTTCCGCGGCGGGAAAGCTGATCGAGTCGAAGATGGCCTCGGCAGATGCTGTGAGGAACTTTGCGTTGGTAATTTGATTCGCCGCCGCATTCTTCCGCGCCCATTCGCACGAGGTTTCCGATACTTCGACACCGGCCACCTGTTGGAAATCCTTCGCCAGTGTTAGAGAGAACAAACCGGATCCGCAGTAGGCATCTACCAGGAACTTCGATCCTCCCGCCGCCGCTTGTTTTGAAACATAGCCAGTAAATGCTGGCAGGATGAAGGGGTTGTTCTGGAAAAAGTCACCGGCGAGAAACTGGAATTTCAAATCCCCGACGTGCTCGGTGGCCACCGCCTTGAAATCCGTCTCCACGCGATCTTCCGTGGCGCGTAGCAGCACGGTGGCCCCACGTTTAAAGCTGTTAGCCCGCTTGCGCAGGCCTTCGCGGATCGCTGGAAGCTCACGGTTAATCGTGTCCATGGCGATGGGGCACTGCGGGACATCGATGAGTTGCGAACGGCGTCCGAAGGCCAGGAATCCGATCGGCCCAAGATCACCATCCTTCGCCTTTTCAAAATGAGGGGTGATCTTCGAGCGGTAGTTCCACGTTTGCGCCGAGGACAGGCAGTCGTTCACGGGAAACGTGATGGCTGCCATGTGCTTCATCAACTCGCCCACTTGACGGGTTTTCCAAGCGAGCTGTTTGTCGTAGGAAAGATGTTGGTATTGGCAGCCGCCGCACTCGCCGAACAAGGGACAACCCGGCTCGATGCGGTCCGGGGATTTTTCGATCACTTCGACAAGGTCCGCGTGGGAGCAGTTTTTATCGTTACGGAAAACGCGCGCCTTGACGATTTCGCCGGGCAGGGAAAACGGGACGAAAACCACCCAGCCATCGATGCGGCCGACACCGGCACCGAGGTTGGTCAGGGCGTCGATGGTGATTTCGATTTCCTGATGATACTCGAACGGCGTCGGGACGAACTTCTTCGGCGGGCGTGGAAACATGGTGGGCCGCGAGAGTGCCCGGCGGACGGGCCACGCGCAAACGATTTCAGCGCCTCCGCCGCCAGAGCAAGTCTTCGAAAATACGTGAACATTTAGGATAAGGAAACTTGAACTAATTTCAGAAATCTGGATCATGGTCGCACTCCGAGCCAGCTCCTGGCTTCTTTGCCGTTGCCCCCGCGGATGCTTTTCAACTCATTCCAGTTCCTGGTCCTGCTGGCGGTTACTCTGCCACTCTACTACCTGCCACTTGCGGGCGACCGCCGCCGTGTCTGGCAGATGTGCCTACTTCTCGCCGCAAGCGCGATTTTCTATGCCTGGGAAATCCCGCAACTGCTCATTCTGCTAGGAGTTTCCTGCGCCTTCAACGCCCTAGCCGTGGAACGCATCCTTTTCCACCAGCGGGCGGAGAATGAAAGTCCGACTTTGGCCAAGCGCTGGTTGGTCGGCTCGGTCATCCTGAACCTCGCCTTCCTCGCCTTTTTCAAATACGCAGGCATCCTCACCAGCCTCATCCCCGCCGGATGGATTTCTCCGGAAGCGCGGCAGTCCGTCCGCTCGATTCCCCTGCCCATCGGAATTTCATTCTACACCTTCCACGCGATCAGCCTGATCGTGGACGTCTATCGCCGCACCGTCAGCGAGGAAACCCGCCGGCGGCTGGGACATCAAGGCTATGGGAGGGTCTCCGCGCTCGGCGATCTATCACTTTATATCGTCTTCTTCCCTCAGCTCGTCGCGGGACCCATCGTCAAGGCCCGAAACTTCATCGACCAGATCTGCGGGAAACTCTGGAACGACATCGAGTGGAGATCCGTCCGCCGCTGCCTCGTCACCGGCTACTTCCTGAAAATCTTCGTCGCCGACAACCTCGCGGAACAAACGGCGATGCTCACCATCGGCAAGGAAAATCTCATCACCAGCGGCCCTGTCAACCTGATGGCCATGCTCTACGCCTACGGCTTCCAAATCTTCGCGGACTTCGCCGGCTATTCGCTCATCGCCATCGGCCTCGGACTGATGTTTGGTTACCGACTGCCGGAAAATTTCAATTTCCCCTATCTCTCGCTGAGCATCACCGAATTCTGGCGGCGCTGGCACCTCTCGCTTTCCGCCTGGCTGCGCGACTATCTTTACATTCCGTTAGGAGGCAATCGCAAAGGTTCCGGCCGCACCTATCTCAACCTTTTCCTCGTCATGTTCCTAGGCGGCCTGTGGCACGGCGCAGAATGGAAATTCGCCCTGTGGGGAACGCTACACGGGGTGCTGCTGGCCGCAGAGCGATTCATCTTCCGCAGCCGTGCGGGCGACCTTTGTCAATCGTCCGCCCCACTCCGGTTGCTGCGCGACGGCGTTCGTTGGATCTATGCTTTCCACGCGGTGACCTTCCTGTGGCTCACCTTCCTGATGCCGGATCTCGCCCACATCGGCGCGTTCTTCCAAGGCCTCGCCACGGCGAAATTAACTTTCCCAGGGCAACCGCTGTTCGCCCTCTTCCTCTATGGCGGGGCGGTGGTTCTCTATCACCTCTGGGGCCTGCTCCGCGAAACCAAGCCCGCCCTGGCGGAGAAACTAACTCATCCTCTGGCCGAGGGCGCGCTCCATGGCCTGATGATCTTCCTCATCCTCACCAACCCCGGCGCTCCACGGGGATTCATCTACTTCCAGTTCTAACATGATGACACTTCGTTACCTCGCCGGTTTGCTGGGAATGTTCGCCATCTGTCTCGGCGCACAGGCACTCGCCCTGCGCGCCAGTGGTGGAAAAACCGTGAAGAGTGAATCCAACTACTTTTCTTCCATCGCCAGACTCCAGACGGAATCCCAAGGCAACCCCCGGATCATGATGTTAGGTTCGTCGCTGACCGGAAGGCTCGGGGATCGCGCGCAACATTTCGACGGCGTCGCCAATCTTGGCTGCGACGGCGGCGGCGCGGTCGTCACCCTCCGCGCCTTGGACAAGGGCATTTTGCCAGTCGCCCCGCTGTTGATCATCGAGGCAAATTCGCTGGTGTTCGAGCTGGAAGGGCGCGGCAAGGAGATCGGCGAAGCCATCAACTCCCGTTGGTTCGAGGTCGGCATCAAGACGCCCGCCCTTGGTGCGACCGCACGGCCTGCGGCATTCGGCTACTCGTGGCTGATGGCCCGTTCATCCGGCAGTTCTCCCAATACGGATCGGGATTACCTGCCCATCACCACCCGGCCCGGCATTCTGGATCCGTCAAACCAACCGAAACTCGATCCCAAGGAAACCGCCCTCGTCGATGAAGTGGCCGCCATCCTCGGCTGCTTGGAGAAAAGCGGCAGTAAGATTCTGCTCGTGATGATCCCACCCGGCGCCGCAGCGGACTCCGCCCAAATGAGAATCCCCAAAGCCGTGGCCGTAAAATCCGGACTGCCATGGTGGGATCTAACTGACAATCTACCTCCCGGCTCCGTGGCGTTTTCCGACGGTCTTCATCTCGACGCCGCCAGCGCTCAGAAAGTCATGCTGACGCTGATGCGGGAGTTAGAGAATCTGTGATCGTCGTTCTCACTCAGCCGTTTTTAAGTGCCTCCTCGAAGGCTACGGCATACTGCCCCAACAACCCACGGCAGGGATGGCAGAAATTCGGGAGCTTGATGAGGCGGTGGTTCTCTCGATCCGTTTGTGGGAAGGCGAGGTTCGCGTAGTCAGGTAACCGGACATCGGCGGGATATCGACCGAATTTGGCGATGTGACCTTCACGGAAGAATGGTTGTTCGTGCAGAAGAGGATAGCGTGGCGTGCTGACATGGCCGCCAAGGGATTGTAAACGGGCGATGAAACCGATCGTGTCGAACTCCGGCTGACGATGGCGGATGAGGAATTCGAAATACACGCGCTCGACTCCCAAGGGCGGCAGGAAGCATTCGAAGCCAAGGCGTTCGAGATGCTCGCTGAGCCACTGGTGATTCTCGTTCCGGATGCGGTTGGACTCGATCAGCCTGCGCAACGACACGCGTCCGAGCGCTGCTGACAGCGGGGCGATGCGAGTCTTTACGCCCATGCCAGTGGCGGCAAACCGCCTGGATGGACTTTCCAGTTCGATGATCCGTGTGATGTCGCCGAGGCAAATCGCCGCTTCCTGATAGATTGCATCATCGGTTAAGAAAACACCTCCCTCGCCGGCCGGAGCGAGTTTGTCACCTTGTAGGCTGAATACGGAAATGTCACCGAGAGTTCCGCATTTGCGGCCTTGATAGACCGCTCCGTGGGCATGGGACGCATCCTCGATGATTCGAAGGTCGTGTTCGTCACACACCCGCCGGATCTCGTCGACCTTGCAGGGGAGTCCCCACAAATGCACGATGACTACCGCCTTGGTTCGCGAGGTGATCTTCCGCCGCATGTCCGCAGGGTCGATGCCGAGTGTCTCGGGTTCGCTTTCGCAGAAAACAGGAACCAGCCCGCACCAGACCATCGGCAGAACGGAGGCCCAGAATGTGGCGGTTGGCACGAGGACCTCATCGCCGGGCTGGAGGTTCAGGGCGTGAAAAGCGGCTAACAGGGCACTCGTGCCGTTGTTGTGGGCGAGCGCGTGCCGACGACCGGTGAACGCCGCGTAGTCCTGTTCCAGCTCGCGGATGACCGGATGCGTGCTGACATTTCCATCGCGCAGAACCCGAAGCACGGCGGCACTGGCTTCTTCGTCAAACACCGGCCAACGCAGCGCAGCCTCATGGGGAAGGGTGATGATTTTCATAGGGAAAATTCAAAAAGGCTCAAACTGCGGCGATCATCCTGTCATGGCGGTTGCGCACCGATTCCTGATAGTCTGCTAGAAC
>JBBQDJ010000106.1:0-9868 GCA_038319595.1 Verrucomicrobiales bacterium | reverse complement strand
AACGAACGCACCACCTGCAAAGAACTCATCGAACCCGCTCTGGCCCATCTTGGCTGGACCTGGGATGAGCAGCTTCGTATTGGGCCGGGCCGGGTCAATCTCACCGGGGACTCGATGTATGATGATTCGCAGGCGATCATTGCGGATTACCAGCTGCGCTATCGCAGCATTCCTCTCGGAATTCTTGAGGCCAAGGCTGAGGGCGAAGCCGCCGAAGACGGCATGCAGCAGGGCTCACGTTACGCCCAGCGCCTTTCCATCCGCTTCTCCATCGCCACCAATGGCAAGGAGTGGATCCTGACTGACAACGAAACCGGCAAGTTCGAAACCTTGGCCCGGCCTCCCTCGCCGGAGGACATCATCAAGCGTCACGGTGTGTCCATCGACTGGGACCGTTGGGGCGGTGCCTTTGCCGCAGCCTATCACCTCGATCAGGTAAACCGGAAACGGGTCCGTCCCTATCAGGACATGGCGATCTTCCGCACGCTCTGGACCTTCGCCCAGGGAATCGATCGGGCCTTGCTTCTCAAGGCTACCGGCACAGGCAAGACCTTCACCGTGTTCCAGCTCATCTGGAAAATGATGAATGGCGATGCCCTGCCGCGGCAGCACGTGCTTTTCCTCACCGACCGCAATAGCCTCAAGGATCAAGCCTTCCGTGCCTTCAGCGCATTCTCTGCCAGCGAGCGCGTCGTCATCGACCGCGAAACCGTTGCCACCGGTCAGCATACCGTCGGGAAAATCTTCTTTGCCAACTATCAGAACCTTGAAGAGGAAATCGACGGCAAGAAACTTTACGAACACTACGATCCGGATTTCTTCGACCTTGTCGTTGTCGACGAGTGCCACCGCTCAGGTTTCGGTGACTGGTTCGGGGTTTTCGAACACTTCACTTCAGCACTTCAACTTGGCTTAACCGCCACACCCCGTGAACTTGAGGAAGTCGAGCGCCCGCTCACCGCCAAGGAGCAGCGCCGCGATACCTACCACTACTTCGGCGATCCGATCTTCACCTATACGCTCAAGCAGGCCATCGAGGACGGCTATCTCGTTCCCTACCTGCTCGAAGAGCGCATCACCAACGTCGATAAAGACGGCTTCACCGGCCCCGATGGCACACGCTACACCACAGCGAATTTTGAGCGCGAAATTCGAATGCCGGATCGCACCAAAGCCATCGCCTTGGACCTCTGGAACATCCTCGGAAAATACGGACTGCGCGACGAGAAAACCATCATCTTCTGCGTGGACGACACGCACGCCGCCTACATGGCCGCCGAGTTGCGACGCCTCTCAGGGGATGTGGACTACGCCGCCCGGATCACCCGCTCCGAACGAAACAGCCACCAGCTAGAGCGGAACTTCGCCATCGTCGGCCCCAGCAAGCCGCGCGTCGCCGTGACAGTGGATCTGCTCACCACTGGCTTCGACGCCCCGGATGTGCGAAACATCGTCTTCGTCCGTCCGCTCCGCAGCGCCATCCTCTACAAGCAGATGAAGGGCCGTGGCACCCGCCTCTGTGAGGACATCGACAAGCGCTACTTCACGATCTTCGATTACTCCGGTGCCAGTGCTCTGGAGGATGCCGAATTCGACGGCCATCCCGCGAACACCCAGAAACCGACGGCCAAATCCAAGCCAAGGAAAAAGCCCGAATCCGAACCGGAACCCAAACCCGTGGGCGATGGCGTCAGCATCTTTATCTCGGACACCAACCGCTACGTTTGCCTTGCCGATGGCAGGAAAATCCCCTTCGAGGAATACACCGAGCAAACCCGCGAACACATCCTCGATGTCGCGAGCAAGAGCATTGATTCGCTCCTCTCCATCTGGATCGATAAAAAGAGCCGTCAGGAACTCCGCGAAGATCTCCGAGATCACGACATCTATCCCAGCGCCTTCCGCCACTACCTCGGTCTCGATGCCACCGACGATGTGGACATCCTTGCCAAGATCGCCTTCGACCTCGCCCGTGTGCCCACCCGCCACCAACGGGTGGAACGCTTCTGGGAACAAGACGAAAACTGGTTTGCCACCCAACTGGCCAACCCACCGGCCCGGGGGAAAATCATCACTCTCCCGCAGGAATCCGTCGAAGCCGTTCTCAAAGCCGCTGAGGAACCTGGAAAATATACCGCCAAGGACACCTTCAAGCGCGACTTCTGGCAGGTTGCCCTCGATCACTACGCCGTCTTCGGCATCGACGATCTGGAAAAGGCCCAGACCTACAGCGCGCCGCAGTTTTCCGAACAGTTCGGCAGCTTCCAGACCATCGCCAGTCGTTACGGTGACACAAAGCTTCTGAAAGACGATCTCGAATCGGTGAAACATCATCTCTACGTGCCCATGGCATCCTGAACCTCATGTCCAAACAAACCGATCATCGCCGGCAGGAAGTCCGGCAACTCGTCAAAAACGCCTGCGACGAGCTCAACCAAGAGGGCGTCGATGCCCGGAACTATGTCGAGCAGCTCGCTTGGCTCTTCTTCCTCAAAGCCTTCGACGAGGCCGAGGAACGCCGTGAGCAGGAAGCCGCCTTCGATGACTCTTCATTCCAGCGCCGCCTCGGCGGCAAATTCGCCTGGGCCTCATGGGCCAAGAAAACCGACCGGGCGGATGAAATGCTCGCCTTCGTCAATGGCCCTCTCTGGGAAAAGCTCACCAGCGCCGATCCCAAGAAGGGGCTCGGTGACGATGTGTTCGCCCAGCGCTTCCAACGCATCTTCCAGAACGTGCGGAACTATTGTCGCCGGGGCATCACCTTCGCCCGCGTCGTCCAGCAAGTGGACAATCTCCACTTCTCCGACGATACCGACGTCCACGTCCTCTCCGAAATTTACGAGGACCTCTTGAAGCGCGTCGCAGCGGACTCCGCTGGCTACGCCGGAGAATTCTTTACCCAGCGCCACATCATCCGCGCCATGGTCGAGGTGGTGCATCCCAAGCCCGGCGACCGCGTCTATGACCCCAGCTTCGGAACCGCGGGTTTCCCCGGTGAATGCGCGGACTTCATCCGCCGCCAAGGCCGTCTTTCCGCCAAGCAGTTGGAGAAACTCCAGCGTGAGACTTTCTTCGGCGTCGAGCTCAAGCCGCTCACCTACCTGCTAGGCATGATGAACATGATCCTGCACGGCATCGAGGGCGCGAACTTCGAACTCGGCAACACGCTGGAACTCCACAGCTCCAATGTCTCGGAAAAGGACAAATTCCAGGTCACCCTCTCCAATCCTCCCTACGGCGGGAAAATGGCGCAGGAGTTGCAGACCAACTTCCGCGTCCACTCCGGTGCCACCGAGTGCCTGTTCCTCCAGCACATCATGGCCACACTCGCGAAGGGTGGCCGCGCGGGTGTCGTCGTCCCCGAAGGCACTCTCTTCCGTGGTGGCCCGGATGCGAAGGTGCGCAAGGAGTTGCTCGAACATTTCAACGTCCACACCATCCTCTCACTGCCCGCTGGCTGCTTCTTGCCCTATACGGCGGTAAAGACAAACGTGATCTTTTTCGACCGCCCTACCGAGGCTACCAAAAACGGGAAAATGGCCACGAAAAGTATCTGGTATTACGAACTCACCAACGATGGATTTGAATTGTCGCAAACCCGCAAGCCCATCGACGGCAACCAGCTCCCGGACTTCCTCGCCAAGTGGGAAAAGCGCAGCAAGGGCGACAACTCCTGGCTCGTCCCTGCCACGGAAATCGCGGAGGGGGACTATGATCTCTCCGCCAAAAACCCGAACCGTAAGGACAATTACGAACATCGCCCCGCACTCGAACTAGTCCAGTCGATCAGGAGCAAGGAAACGCGGATCTTGGAGCTGCTGGATGAACTGGAGGGGATTTTGAAACGATGAGCAAATCTTGGCCAGCAAAACCTCTTGGTGACCTATGTAAGCTAATCAACGGAAGGGCGTTCAAGCCTTCAGATTGGGGAAATGAAGGTCTCCCTATTGTCCGGATTCAAAACCTGAATGATCCCAAAAAGCCCTTCAATTACTTCAAAGGTCACGTTACTCCTAACCATTCGATCGACACTGGAGAGGTGCTGCTCTCGTGGTCAGGCACGCCTGGAACCTCCTTTGGCTGTTTCCGTTGGAATCGCGGTCCAGGCGTTCTCAATCAACACATTTTCAAGGTGATTGTCGACGAGACTCAAATCGATGGGGATTTCTACATCGCCGCAGTGAACAGCCGCTTGGAGGAAATGATCGCGAAGGCTCACGGCGGAGTGGGGCTTCGTCATATCACGAAATCAAAACTAGAGGCAATTCATCTGCCCGTTCCACCTCTGGCCGAACAACGTCGAATTGTCACACGCATCAAGGAATGCACTGAGCGGATTGATGAATTATCTAGCCTGATCCCATCAATGGCCAGTGACTTCCTTACGTTAAAGTATTCGCTACTTTTTGGAGAGGATAGCAATAAATTAAAATGGGTAACCGTGGGAGAACTTGTTGATTTGGTTAAAGAAACAGAAAGTGTCACCAAAAACAAAATTTATGAATTTGCCGGAGTAAGGTCATTTGGTCGAGGTGTCTTTTCAGGCTCAACCAGGAGCTCAAGCGATTTTCAATACTCACAAGTCAGAAGGCTGCGTGAGAAAGACTTCATCTATCCAAAGCTCATGGCATGGGAAGGAGCCTTTGGCATAGTTCCACAGGGACTTGGAGGGCGAGTGGTTTCTCCAGAGTTTATGGTATTCAGAGCAAAAGAAGAAAAATTGCTTCCTGAGATTTTGGACACTTATTTTCGCTCACCATTCTGCTTAGAAGATGTTTGTTCTGGAAGCACAGGTTCCAATCAACGACGTCGGCGATTGAACCCAAAAGAATTTCTTAAACTCAAAATCCCAGTGCCGTCGATGGAGCACCAACTCGCACTCCGAGAGTTTCATAGAATCGAACAACAGATGCTGGAATCCCGATCACAGCATGAGAACGAATTGATCGCACTCCGCGACGCCATCCTCCGCAAGGCCTTCGCCGGCGAACTTTGAACTGATGAACCGCCCCGCCACAGACACTGCCTCCTGGGAACTGCTGGATCGGCTTCGTCCGATGCCGCAGCCCCTGTCGGCGCATGTCGTGCCGCTGGCGGTGATGGTTTACTTGCGGTGGGTGGATTTCCAGGAAGCCGAAGCCGAAGCCATGGCGGCCTTCGACGAAACGGACTACACCCCACTGCTTCCCGCCTCGCTCCATTGGCGGTGCTGGCATGACCTCCTACCAACCGAACTCCCCGGGTTCTTTTCGGAACGTTTGGCACCCGCGTTGGCCTTGATGGGAGGATCGCACGACCCTCTGGCGGCGTCCCTTTACCGCTTGGTGCCGGCCCTCCGTTTCATGGCCGAGATCTCGCCAGCCGGACTTGCCGCCCTCACGGGATGGCTGGCTGCCCAACTATTCGAAACGCCATACGACCGCCGGGCACTCTTGGAGCAGGTTGACGCATTCATCGATGCTGCGGCATCGCGGGACAGCGGTGAATTCCGCACCCCTGCCAATATCAATGACCTGCTGGTAGCTCTTGCCCGCCCCGGCTCCGGCGAGCGGCTCTACGACCCCTGCTTCGGCTTCGGCGGCATTCTCACAGCCGCTTGCCAGAACGTGAGTCAGGCGAAGAAGCAGACTTTCGCTAGAAACGGCGCACCGGATCTCCAGATCGCCGGGATGGACATCAGTCTCAACGCCTACGCGGTCACCCTAGCCCGTTTGGCCTTGGCAGGCGTCACGACTCCTCAGCTTGAGATTGGGAACAGCTTGGAGCGCGAAGCCTTCAGCAATCCCCGTAGTCAGGGATTTGACCTTGTGGTCACAAGTCCACCTTGGGGACAACGGATCGAGAACTACGGCCTCGACCATTTCCCGATCCAAACAAAGGACAGCACCGCTCTCTTCGTCCAGCATGCACTGTCACAACTCCGGCCAAAAGGCCGGGCGGTGATCGTCGTGCCACAGGGATTTCTTTTCCAACAAGGAAAGCCCGCAGCACTGCGGCAATGGCTTCTGGAACGACATCACGTGGATGCGGTCATCAGTCTGCCCACCGGTGCGTTTCTTCCCTATACCGCAATCAAAGCGGCCGTGCTCGTTCTAACCCGGGATGGCGGCCCCACCCGAAAAGTCCGCATGGTGGACGGTACGACTTTTTTTCAGCCTAACAAAGGCAAGATCGCCGCGTCCATCGCGCCGGAGCGTATTGAAGAACTCGCCACAGACGTTTTAGCAAACCATCCCAGTGGAGCTGCTTGGGATGTCGAGGCAGACATGATTGCCGAACTAGGATATGACCTCTCGCCGACACGCCGGGAAATCTCCGAGTTTGAACAAATTCTCGAATCCCTCGGCAAGGAAGTCCCCATCCATCCTCTCCAGCAACTCTGCGAGCTCTCCGGCGGCCGTGCCATCCCTTCGGCCAAGCTCAGCGATAAATCCATCGGAGAAAATCCAATCCCGTATATACGCATCGGCGATATTCAACGCGGCCAGACCACAAAAAGCAGCTCTTGGCTAACTCCGGAATCTGCAAGCGACCTTAGCCCGCGGCACCGACTCCGAGCTGGAGATGTCCTTATATCCAAATCCGGAACCATCGGCAAAACCGGTGTCGTGCGGAACGGCGCAGTCGGTGGCATCGCTTCAGGCGGCTTCATCGTCCTCCGTCCAGACCTAAACCAGATTGACCCCCATTTCCTTGCTGCCTACCTACAAAGCTCCGACTGCCAGCAATGGCTAAAATCGAAATCCAGCGGCTCCGTCATCAGCGGACTGCAGAAACAGTTCATCGAGACACTACCTGTTCCGCTTCCGCCGCTCCAGATCCAACACCGCGTGGCCACCGATGTTCGGGAGCAACAGGTGGATGCGTTGAAGCAACTCCAATCGATCATCAGCCAGCGGGATACTGACCCGCTTTCCGTTTGGCTCGACAGGGCGCTCCATCAAATCGACGAGGCAGGTCCCAAGCGCGGAGCTCCCGAGGTCATGAAGCGAGTCTTCGGCGCGGATCTCCGGGCTGTGCTTTTTCAAGCCAATCGCAATCCTGACACTGCATCGATCCTGGTGCCATGGGTTCGCACTCTCCATAAATTTTCGGATCTTTATTGGAACCTTGATACCATACCACGAGGGCCTTCGTTCCTCAATGTTCTCCAGCAGGTCGAATCGGAACTTGGCAAAGCGGAACAGCACATCAAGGGCAACAGCTTGATCGAATCGAATGCGAGGATCCTGAACCGGCTATGCTTGGAAATCCTTCGGGAAAAGATGGATGAGTTGCTGGCGGAGGTCTTGGTAACCATCGAGGTGAAATCGATCACTGCCATCACAGGCACAAAAGCCGAGGTGTCCCTTTCGCTGAACAATGAAAGTCCACTGCCTCTCTGGAACTTCACATTGAAATGCCCGGAATGGGGATTGAACGTCGAACCATTCTATTTTCCCGAGAACGAAAGCCGCGAGATCACGTTGGAAGTCGAACCGCCAGCCGTTGGAGAATCCTGCCCTATGCGGATCGAGTGGAGCAGTACCACCACCGCTGGAGAAAAGGAAGGCGATACGGTCGAACTTTTTCTGAAGGTCGAAGTTGATACACTGCAATCCACCGGAACAACGGCAATCGGATTCAGCCCCTATTTCATCTCCCAACCCGTGGGGCCGGATCGCAATGATGTGTTCTTCGGACGCGAGAACCTGATCGCCCAGATCAAACGCCAACTCCAGAGTGGCAACACCGTCCTATTAGAGGGCAATCGAAGGGCGGGTAAGAGCTCAATCCTCAAGCACCTGGAAGGAGACAATAGAATCCCGGGCTTTCTAGCAATCTACAGTAGCTTCCAAGGAACCAGTGGAAACAATCAGGTCTCAGGGATGAAATCCGATGCTGTATGGCGCAGCCTCGCACAGAGCATCGCCAGCGGAGTCGCCACTCTCGGAATCGATACCCCCCTTCCGGATGGATCAATCCTCAAGGCGGGCTCCGACATTGGGATCGCGAAGGCAAGCCGTAAGGGAATCAGTGAGGATGCACCATGGGAGGATTTCCAAGACTACCTGGCAACCATACTGAAACTATTGAAAAGCATGGATCGCGGAATGGTGCTGATGATCGATGAGTTCGACAAACTGCAGGAGGGAATCGATAACGGTGTCACTTCGCCGCAGATACCGGAAAACATCCGCTACCTGATTCAAACGATGCCGCGTTTTGCCGCGATCATGACGGGATCACGTCGGATGCAGCGTTTGCGCAATGAATACTGGTCTGCTCTCTATGGTCTCGGAAACCGGATTGGCGTCACCGCATTGGACCAGAAGGCAGCCAAGATGCTTGTTACCGAGCCCGTCAAAGGGCGTCTCGCCTACACAGATGAAGCCGCCAACCTGGTGGTCGAACTCACCGCGAGACAGCCCTACATCATCCAGTATCTCTGCAATACCATCTTTGAGCTCGCGAACTTCAAGGAACAGCGATCCATTACGGCGTCACTGGTTCAGGAGGCAGCACGGACATTTGTCGAAGCAAATGAACATTTTGCAACCCTATGGGGATATGTGGAAACCGACCGGAGGCGATTCCTGATTTCTCTTTGCCATCGCGCAAGCCAAAGTCCGGATCCGCTCACATTTGGAGTGATCAAGGAACGCCTTGCCACAACCGGTTTGGAGGTTCCGGACACCGACCTAGATCATGATTTGAAGGTTCTCCAAGAACTTGAATTGATCGACTACCTCGGCGCGGGAAGCGGCGGCCGGTATCAGCTCACCATTCCATTGATGAGCCGCTGGCTTGACTCGCAGCAGGATCATGAAGCGCTCCTCGCAATGGCGCTGGAAGAACAGGAAAACCTACAATGAACAAGCTACCTCTTTTCACAACAAATGTGCCACTGATCGGTCGCATGCGGGTCTTTGATCGCATGTGCGGCGATCTGACTAAGGTCACGCCACAACACCTTTCGGTCGTGGGAACGCGATACTCAGGCAAAACTGTTCTCCTGGACGCAGTTGCGCAAAAGATGATCCAAGATGGAAAATTCGAATGCGTGTTATTTTGGGATCTTGGCCATAAGACTCCGCAATCCGATGAGGAATTTCTCTCCGCCATTCGAAACAAGATTGCAGACGGCTTGAAGGGAATCCGAAGGGATCTTTTCGACTATCTTACCGAAGATGACGCTGGATATGACGAACTCCGCGAGGTCATCGAGACGCTTGGTAAAAGCGGAAAAAAAGTTCTCATGATTTGGGACGGATTTGATCGCCCGCTTCGCGAAGGGAAACTGACCCGCAACCTTTGGGACAACCTGCTAGAACTTTGCCGACAAGACGGACTGGTTCTGGTGACTGCAACACGCCGGAAGCTTCAAGAGTTGGTCCGCGATGAGAAATCCGTTACCAGCGAGTTCTGGCAGGTTTTCGAAGTGGTGCCACTTGGTCCGCTGGACGATACCGACATTGAAGCATTCACCAATCGCGTCGATAGATTCGAGTTTCAAGCTGGCACCACTGCGGAGTTGGCAAATTGGTCGGGTGGCATTCCACCGCTACTGGTGGGGCTATTGAACAGCATCCAGGGGCAGACGGACAATGCGCGTGTCACAAATCAAACGGTGAATGAAGCTGCTGAGAATTTGGACGACAGGGTTCTGTCAGCAATCGAAGAGATCTGGAATGACATGCCCGAGACAGCCGCTAATCTATTTCGGCTGATTTGTGATAGAAGCGAGTTTCCATCCGCTGAAGCCGGACGCTCTGAGCGAGGATTGCTCCTTGCAATGGGGCTCGCAAAACAACCGAGCAACAAGCTGCTTCCGGGTTGCAGGCTAGTTGCCCGCTACAGTCAGGAATCAGGGAAAAGCACGACGGCG
>JBBQDJ010000105.1:0-9956 GCA_038319595.1 Verrucomicrobiales bacterium | reverse complement strand
ATGGAGATGGCCTCGCCACCGTCCACGTCGAGGTGATTTCCGTGGGCGACGGCTCATTCAGAAAGAAAAAGCGCCACTGGTTTTTCTTTTTCTAAAATCCTATGAAACTCCTCCTCGCTCTCGCTGCCTCGCTGGCACTCGTTTCCTGTGCCACCACCATCACACCACCTGCCGCCCACGGCACCGTCGATCACGTCGTCCTAATGTGGCTCAAACGTCCGGAAAATTCCACTGACCGTGAAAAACTCCTGTCCGCCTGCGCCGATCTCCGCGTGATCCCCGGCATCAAATTCCTCGATTTCGGCACAGCACTCGCCAGCGAACGGCCTGTCGTCGATGACTCCTTCGATGTCGGCCTGACCGTGCGATTCGATTCCGCGAAATCGCTGCACGCCTACGAGACGGATCCGCACCATGTGAAGAAGGTCAACGAGGTGCTCAAGCCACTGACGAAGAAAATCTTGGTTTACGACATCGTCCGCTGACAGGTTTCCGGGCTTGAACAACCGGGACTCACCCCCGCAGACTCCGCCCGCTCCCCGCGAGCGCTTTTCCTATGTCCAACTCTCCTGAAATTCGCGTGTTCGCCCCCGCCACGGTGGCCAATGTCGCCTGCGGTTATGATGTCCTTGGTTTCGCCATCGATGCGCCAGGCGATGAGATCGTGGTCCGTCATTGCGACAAACCCGGCCTGCACATTACGAAAATCACCGGTGACAACGGCAAGCTCCCGAAAAATCCCGCCCAGAACTGCGCCGGAGTTGCCGCACTCGATTTACTCAAACACCTCGGCATGACCGACCGCGGCATCGAGATGGAAATCCACAAGAAAATGCCCTTCGGCTCCGGGCTGGGTTCCTCGTCCGCGTCGTCCGTCGCAGGGGCGTTTGCGGTGAACAAACTCATTGGAGATCCGCTCTCGAAGAAGCAGCTTCTGCCCTTCGCCATGGCCGGTGAGGCCTCGGCCGATGGTGCTTGGCATGCCGACAACGTCGCGCCCTGCCTCTTCGGCGGCATCGTTTTCATCCGCTCTAACGACGAATTGGACTTCGCACAAATTCCCGCGCCGAAAAACCTCTGGGCCGCCGTCGTCCATCCGGACATCGAGATTCTAACGAAAGTCGCCCGCGAGATCCTGCCAAAGGAAATCCCCCTCGAAAACGCCACCCAACAGATTGGCAACCTCGGCGGCCTGCTCTGCGGTCTGATCCAGGAAGATTACGGTCTCATTTCCCGCTCCATCCACGACGTCATCGCCGAGCCCCGCCGCCAGAAACTCATCCCGGATTTCTACAAAGCGAAGCGCGCCGCCATCGCCGCCGGGGCCCTCGGCTTCTCGATCTCCGGTGCGGGGCCTTCTGTCTTCGCGCTATGCGAAGGTGAGGAAACCGCCCGCAAAGTCGCCGATGCGATCAGCAAGGTCTTTTTCGCAATCCCGATTGAAAACCAAGCCTACGTCTCACGGATCAATCCGACGGGGGTGCATGTGATCGGGTGAGATAGGTCTCAAGAATGCGTCATTTCTCGAACCCGATGCGCCGGAGGCGGCCTTCGCCGTAATCACAGGCTACTCGCCGCCTCCGGCACTTTGGCGTATTCGACCGGGGTTTCACCCTTGGGAAGGAGCCCCACTCTGGACCGCCGGGCTGGTTCCCGAGGGCGCAGCAGCAATGGCTTTGTACCACCCCTGCGGATCTGGCCGTTGTGTAGCCGTTAGTGAAGCGCGCCGCATCGAACCAACTCACGTAGGCAATGGGCTTATTGCCGCTGCTTGCCAGACTGTGAAACGCCCGCTAGAAACTTGCCATGGAGGAATATCCACCCGATCCCGACCTCGCCACGCATCCCAACGATGCGTTTTTCAAAGCGATCTTCTCGGAGCCGGAGCACGCCACCGCATTTTTCAAAAGCCACCTACCACCGACCGTCGCCACCCGCATCGACTGGCCGTCACTCGCCGTCATTCCTACCTCGTTCGTCAAATCCAGCCTGCAACAGGTCCACTCAGATCTGCTGTTCTCGGTGACACTCTCAGGCCGCGAAACCCTGCTCTATCTGCTTTTCGAGCACCAAAGCACGGTCGATCCCACCATGCCGCTGCGCCTGCTCGGATACGTCGGGGAGATTCACACGCAGCAGCATAAGGTCCACGGACTTCCGCTGCCTCCCGTGCTGCCATTCGTCCTCCACCAGGGACCGGACCACTGGACTGTTTCCACAGCCTTTGAGGATTTGTTCGACCTGCCCGACGACATCGCCGTCGATCTTTTGCCGTTTCTGCCGAAATTTCATCATGCCCTGCTCGACCTCAGCCGCTGCGATCCGGCTTCGGAGGAAAGCGATACCCGGCTGCGCATCGTGCTGCATCTCATGAAGCTCGCCCGTGAGCGCCAATTGCTGGAATACTTCCGCTGGCTGGCGGAATCTCTCGTCGAGCAAGTGCCGGACAGCCTGCTCGGGCGCCTGTTGCTCTACGCCCTGCATGCCGACAGCGAGCTTGACGCCCGGCAAATCTACCGTAGCCTTACGACCAATCCAGAACTTGAAAAACGTGCCATGTCCGTCGCAGAAAAACTAAAAGCTGAAGGCCGGATGGAAGGCATTTCCCAAGGCATTTCCCAAGGCATCTCTCAAGGTCTCTGGATCGGAAAAATCCAATCTCTGGAAGAATTTCTCGAAAAACCCCAAAGCCTACGCGGTGATTTGGAAGCTCTCTCCCCGCTAGAACTGGAAGCCGCTTACCTCGCGCTTCATCAGGATTACGAAACCCGCTTCAAGCGCCGCTAAAGTCACACCGGTTGGCTACCAAGCCCGTCAGGAATTCCTCCATGCCGCCTTGCCACACAGGGACGGCCTCGCCTAGGGTTCGCCTGTCCGAAGGCAGTCCAAAGCTTGAGATCCGAATCGGGCTCCTTATCTTTCATCTCAAGTATTATTTTCCCGATTCAGTGTTTGAATTACCATGCTCTACCACTCCACCAACAACCCCTCGCATCAGGTCGATCTCAGGGAAGCCATCCTGCGCTCGCTGCCGCCGGACAACGGGCTCTACATGCCTAACAAGCTGCCGGTCATGGACCCGGCGTTCTGGGAATTCTGGCGTGAGTTGACCTTCCCGGAAATCGGTATCGCCGTGGCGGATGCGTTCTTCGGTGAGGATGTGCCGCCGCAAGCGATTGTGGACATGGTTGAAGGCACCGTCACCTTTGACGCACCACTCATCACGCTCGGCCCGGGTGATCATATTCTCGAACTTTTCCACGGTCCTACGCTCGCGTTCAAGGATTTCGGTGCCCGCTTCATGGCGCGACTGATGGCCTGGCTCACTCGCGGCGAAGACCGCGAACTGACCGTACTCGTCGCGACTTCCGGCGACACCGGTGGTGCGGTGGCGTCCGCGTTTTATAACGTCCCCGGAACGCGCGTGATCATTCTCTATCCGCAGGGCATGGTTTCCGGGCTTCAGGAAAAACAACTAACCGCCCTCGGCGGAAACATCACGGCACTCGAGATCCAGGGGTCGTTCGACGATTGCCAGGCACTCGTTAAATCCGCCTTCCTCGACCGCGAGCTTTCGGAACGCCTCAACCTAACATCTGCAAACTCCATCAATCTCGCGCGACTCGTCCCGCAGAGTTTCTACTACATCCACGCCGCCCGCCAGCTACCGGAAGGCGTCAAGCCGACCTTCATCATCCCCTCCGGAAATTTCGGTAATCTCACTGCCGGCCTACTCGCGATGCAGCTCGGACTTCCCGTCGAACACTTTGTGGCCGCCACCAACCGCAACGACGTCGTCCCGGAATTTCTCCGCTCGGGCCAATACTCGCCGCGCCCCAGTGTGGCCACTATTTCCAACGCCATGGACGTCGGTGCGCCCTCCAATTTCGTTCGCATGCAGGCCCTCTTCGGGAACTCTTGGGATGCCATGAAAATCCGGATCTCCGGCATGGCCTTCAGCGACGATCAAACCCGCGCCGCCATCCGCACCGTCAAGGCACTCTACAACTACGAGATTGATCCGCACGGCGCCGTCGGCTGGTTAGCGGCCCAGAATTGGCGCTCCTCCCATCCGACCTGCGCCACTATCACCCTCGAAACGGCGCACCCCGCCAAGTTCCTTGACGTCATGGAGGCCGAACTCGGTCCAGACTGCGTTGAAATCCCCGAACGTCTCGCCATTCTCGCCGGGCGCGAAAAAGTCGCCACCTTGTTGCCTGCCGACAAGACGGTGTTCCGTGACTGGCTTCTCCGCTAAGGGAAAGGGACCACTCGTCCATGCACCCTAACTGGCAATTGACATCCGTGCGATCGAGCTTTTCTTCGCGAAACTTATTCAAAGCAATCCCATCCTAACAAACACATCATCATGACCACTCCAAAAGATCTCACCAAAGAAGCCCCGACCAGCCCGCGCGTCCGCATCGGCGGCTATGCTATCCTTGCCCGCGCACTCGATAAAGGGCGCGCCGAACTCGCTGGAACCGTCGGCGGCTATCACTTCGATTGCCCGCTCGACAATTACCTCTTCGTTTTCAAGGGTGTGAAAGGCGAAGACGTGCGCAAGCTGTTGGAGACCGGATCCACCAATGAGGAAATCGCCGATTGGCTCGACGAGAACGGCGAGCTGAAGTCAGAGGATGAAAAGAAGGCCTGGTCGGACGGTGTGGAAGCAGCTCGTCCCTACGACGCCCCGGACAAAAAGGATTGGTTCGTCGGCGTTTGTGCCGAGGCCGGCTGTGATCCCGCGACCAGCTCGCTTTTCGATTACCTCGAAGCCGACGACAAGACGAGTTTCGCGAAATAACCTTTCATCATCAGGAAAGGCGGTCATGCCGAATTTCAGTGGAGGAAACCATTCTCTCGATCACCGGCCAGCGGCCTTCTGCAGCGCCCGATCCGCCATCAGGATGCCAAAGCCGCTATTGAGATCGTAACCGGGCTCTTCGATGTCGATGCAGCTCGATTCGAGAATCGTCCTCACCTCTGCATTGGTCAGCCCGGGATTCTTGCTCCACACCAACGCCGCGATCCCCGCAGCCGCAGGGGCCGCCGCGCTGGTGCCGTAGAACGATTTGAAGCCCGGCACCGAGGTCCGACCACCGTCGCCCGCCGTGATCGAAGGCACATTGATGATCAGCCCGCCGCTCGCCGAAAAATTTCCCGGTGTGATGGGTGAACCATCCGGCTGATAGAAAATCCTGCGCGGTCCATCCGACGAATAATGCTCCAGCTTCGATGACTGGGTGAAAGCCCCCGGAGCTGCCAACGTCGCATCGGACGCGCCGACACCGATGCAGTTGCCCGTGGACGAATGGCCGACTGCTTGTCCCGCTGTCGCGAATTTCAACGGGCTGTTGGTGCAGGAAAGCCGCAGATAACGCGGGGCGGCGGTACCGTCTTTCCAAATCACGATCCGTTCGCCCCGGGCGACATAGCCGATGTATTCCAGCGGAGCCTGGCTGCCATCCTGATAGTCGGTGGATGAATCGACGATTCGGGTGCCTGTCGAATTGAGGACATACAGGTCATAGTCGTTGGAAGAGCTGCGATACTCATCACTCCACTGCAGCACCGCATCGGAAGTTCCGCTCCTCAGGGAATTAAAAGTGCCAGCTCCAAAATTGTGAAGCTGGCCCACGGGAAACCGCACGCCAGCCGCTCCTCCATCCACGAAGTCACCTTCCCAAGTCGTCGAGTTACCCTCCTTGAGGCTGCCTTCGTTGCCGATCGCGGATAGATAGATCGCACCGTTCTCCACCACTTCGTTCACCGCTCTCGCAATGACGTCATCTTGGAACTGCCACTCGTTGCTATACGAAATATCGTCCACGATGATCGAACAGCCTGCCTTTTGCAAAAGCCTGATAGAGTCCGCAAAACCCGGCTTCCCCGGCCCTGCTTTGGCAAAATAGATCGACGCGCCCGGGGCGATGTCATGGATGATCTCCGACATCGCGGTCCCCGCCCCCGACCCATAACCAAAACGTCCGGGAAGGACTTGGAAGGATGACGGTAACTCGCCGGCGGCTTTGGATTCCGATGAATATTTCGCACTATCAGAAATCACCCCTACCTTGATGCCCCTGCCATTCGCGCCGTAGGTGACTCGCGCTTTGTTAGCTTTATGGGCCGCATCGCTCTGGTTTGTCACGGCCTTGTGGGCAATGGCGACATCCGCTTTTGCGATCCGCTTTACGTCGGCCCTTGCTGCAATGGCCATCAGAACAGCGGGTGGCAGGTTGGCGCAGATTGAATCCTTTGCCAACGATTCGTAGATCACCGTGCCGCCTGCATCGGTGATCGCTTTCACCAATCCGCCGCCGGGCAGCGCCGCGATTTCCACCCGCACTTTGCCATCCGGCTCAAGGTGGACCCGCGATCTCATGGCCTTAGCACCCGCCACTGCAGCGAGCCCCGTGGTTTCGCGCGCGAGATAAAGCATCTGCGAGGCGAGCTTGCGCTGGACCGGTGTTCGTTGCGCCTTCTCCGCACGAATCGCCGTTAGATCGGCGACTGCCTCCGCTGAAAAGTCCTGGGCACTCACGCCGGAGCTTCCCAGAACTGCGGACACGAGCGTGAGAATGATGATGCTTTTCATGATCTTTTTGGACTGGCCTTGAGTCTCGACCCCCGACAGCCAAAGTCAAACCGGTTCATGCCCGGGTCGCGGTGGTTCTTTTACGCCGCCTCGGCGATCGCGAGCACCTCTGCGAATGGCAGGTCCGCCAATAGTGCGAACGCATTGTTCCGGGTCAACCTCGCCCGCGTCGCCGCCGGACTGGCCATGCCACAGAGGAAACGGGCAAGTTGCCGCGGGGTGTTGAGCGCGGCATGCTTTTCATCAACCAATCTTCTAACGGCGGCAATATCATCATTCGTCACGCGGCGGGATATCGGGCGCTTGATCGTCTTCGCAGGAACTCCTCGGCAGCGGTCGCAATGGCCGCAGGGTTCCTTCATGGTCTCACCGAAGTGTTTGGTAAGGTAGCCGGTGAGGCAACCCCGATAGGCGGATAGTCCGAGGACCTGGCGAAGGCGGGCGAGGTCCGTTAGTTCGCGGGATTGAAATTTCGTGACGAGATCGGCGGTGAGTTGCTTGAGGTCGCCGGGGTCCTTCTTCAACTTGTAGCCTTGGCGCACGCCCCACACGCTGAGCATGATGTCTCCGGCCGCTTGGAGTCCGTTGAGAGCGGTCACGATCTTCGCGCGCGGGCAGTTAAATTTCTCCGCGAGCAAGGTCGGCTGGAAATAAAGCCACCAACGCTTCATTTCACCTTCCTCCAAGATCTGTTTGATGAACTTCCTTTCGGCAGGAGCGCGCCCTGCTAGAATCCTGTCCTCCTTGTGCAGCAGTTTGGCGCGGTAGGTGGCGTAAAAACTGCCGGTGGCTTCGATAATGCCGTCGATTTCCAGATAGGTCATCACGGTGGCAACCACACCGGGACGGATATCGCAAATGGTGGAGAGCTCGTAAGGCGAGACATCGAACACCGGGCCAAGGCGCAACACGCGGTCGATGAGGTTCTCCAATGCCTTGGGCGACGGGGTGTCGGAGTAAATAAAGTTTTCCAGAACCGTTAGATCGTCACTACAGGCAAGCATCTCGCAAATCGCAGGCCGGCCGTCACGACCGGCACGGCCGATTTCCTGAGTGTGATTCTCCAGGCTTTTCGGGAGGTTGTAGTGGAAGACCGCGCGGATGTTGGATTTATCGATCCCCATGCCGAAAGCGATGGTGGCGACGATGATGCGGGTATCGCCTGCCATGAATGAGCTCTGGGCCTCGGCCCTAAAATCCGCGGGAAGTCCTGCATGATAGGCACGGGCGGAAAGGCCGTTCTTCGCGAGAAAGGTGGCGACTTCCTCCGCAGTTTCCTGGCGGGTGACGTAAACCACGGCGGAACCTTCGACAGCAGTTAGCTTTTCCAACAACAGCCCCTTCCGCGCTACGGCAGCGCAGGGGGTGACGCGCAGGTCGAGGTTGCTCCGATGGAAACTGAGCTGCACATGATCCGCGGCGGCGATGCGGAATGCCTTGCGGATGTCGCGGGCAACCTTCGGCGTGGCGGTAGCTGTTAGTGCAAGAACGCGGGGGATTTTTAAGCGCCGGCAGATTTTCGCGAGCTTGAGATAGTCCGGGCGGAAATTGTGACCCCTCTCGGAAATGCAATGGGCTTCGTCGATGGCGACCAGTTGGACTGGCAGTCGTTTCACCCGCTCGCGAAACGCTTCGTTGGAAAAACGTTCGGGAGCGATATAAAGGAGCTTGAGTGAGCCGGCTTCCAGTCGTTCGTAAACCTCGCGGGTCTGCTCTGCATCAAGAGTGGAATCGAGCCGCGCTGCGGCGATTCCTTTGGCATTGAGAGCATCGACCTGATCACGCATCAGTGCGATGAGTGGAGAAATGACCAAAGTCAGCCCTTCAAGCAACAGCGCGGGTAACTGATAGCAGAGCGATTTTCCACCCCCGGTCGGAAACACGGCGAGGGCCGAGCGCCCTTCGAGCAACGCCCGGACCACCGGCTCTTGGCCCTCGCGAAAGGCGTCATGACCGAAATGTTCGCGAAGGGTAGGAAGCACGGCTAGAGTTTCTCCACCGGCACCGGGTGAGGCAAGCGGGAAGCATGGCTCGACGATCGACAAAAGCGGACGGCCTTTTTCAAACAGGGATGTCGGACGCATCCGCCCCTGTCCGGTCACTTGGCGTCTAGGTCGTAGATGTAGCACAAAGCGCTACGCGTCTCGCCTTTCGGTATTCCGGGGCCAGCGACAATCAACGGCACATGCACGGAATGATCGTAAACATTCTGCTTACCCATCAATCCGTGGGAGCCCATGGCCAGCCCGTTGTCCGAGCTGAACACGATGAGAGTGTTGTCCCGTTTGCCGGACTTTTCCAATGCATCGAGGATGCGCCCGATCTGTGCGTCCGTGTGCGTGATGGCGGCATAGTAGTCGGCGAGGTGCTTGCGGACCACCTTCTCCGTTCGCGGAAACGGAGCCAACTTTTCATCGCGGATCTTCAGCATCCCGTTGTCGAAAGGATGGCCCGGCAGGAACGACTCAGGAAGCGTCATCGCATCATCCTGATAGATCGAACGATACTCCGGCGGGCACTGGCGCGGGTCGTGCGGAGTTTGGAACGCAACGTAGGCGAAAAATGGCTGACTGTAAGCGTTTTGCCCTTCGAGGACCTGGATGCAGGCATCTGCTTAAACTTCTGCCGAGTGCTTGCCCTCATGAATGACGTCCGCGCCGCCTGGATAGTTTCCAGACGGTGAGAATGCACACAAGGGGAGCTTGTATTGGCTCTGAGTCATGCCGCGAAACAAGATTTGATCGCCGGTGCTGAACGAACGGGCGAAGGCCCCCGTCCGGCCCGGTTCGTTCTTGCCCGTCGCGAAAGTCACATATCCGCCCTCACGGAACTTTTCATCAAATTCAATTTCATCATGAGCTCCATGAAGCTTTCATTGGGAGGCGGAGCATTCCTGTCGCCTGCTCCATCAATGAGTGGATCATTCGGATGCCTAGTGGCGAAAAGTGGAGATTGTCATCCCTTTTTGAATTCGCTCTGCCGGGGCTTCATCCTATGCGAAGTGCTTTGACAGGGTTCGTCGGAACCGGAGGTTCAGGGTTTCGCCAACTTCAGATACCCGGTGGCATAGCGTTGACCGAATTTGCGGGCATCGGCCGAATTGAAGTGAAGGGCCTTGTTTCCCAATCCTTCGGAGCTCACCAGGGCACAAAGGGGAATCTTCTTCGCCGCCTCGGTCAGCGCCACGTTGACGATGTCGTTGGATCCATGACCGTGAATGAGTTCGCCCAGCACCACCGGAACCCTGTCTGCCTTGAGATCCTTGCGAAGTTGGTCGATCATTGATTCGAGTCGCTCGGCATAGGTTGCCGCCTTGTCCGGTGCGCTGTCGGATTCACCTTGATGCCAGAGAATG
>JBBQDJ010000104.1:0-9968 GCA_038319595.1 Verrucomicrobiales bacterium | reverse complement strand
GAAATCCAAAAGTTCGATCGCGCGGATCTCTTGGGGTGATCCGGAAGGCGAGCTGCTGATGAAGACCAGCCCGGAGCCTGAGGGTGGATTCTCCACGGGGTCAACACCGGCGGCTTCCGGTTCGCCATTGAGAAGCAGATGCAGCCGCGAGGCTTTGCGGTCCACCCGGATTTCGACATCCAGTTGGTTGGTGGGGAAATCACTCGGACTTTGGGACAGCAGGATGATGGGTTGAATTTTCGTGCCGACGGCAGACTCCCTTTTTATATCGATGCCGGAGGAATTGAACTGGAAGGAATAGCGGTCTGACCGGTCCGACTTGGGGGTGAGAGGGTCGGCGAAGTAAACCACGAAGTTGGGGTTTTGCTGCCATTTCAAATTGAATTTAAAGACGAAGCGACTGGGCAACTCCACCCTTCTCACCGCGACGGCCGGTCCCGTGGCGGAAAGCGCCCCCTTCTCGAAACGCCAATTCTTTGAGCCCTCGGAATCTCCGGCCCATTCCTCGACGCTCTTCGGCCCCGAATAAAGCGACCTCTGTTTGCGGATCCCGAGTTGGATGGATTTCAGGAAAGTCCTCGGAATGGCCAGCGCGCCCGCATCCCGGGTGACCACGTTCAGAATGGTGCCATCGAAGGAAACAAGATTCACGGGGAGTTGGTCGCCGTTCACCAGCTCGACCATGCTTGCGGGTGTTGCGACAGGGTCGTCCACTTGGGCAAAGGTCAGTTTGCGCACGGCTTCCGGCTTGAGCATGACCGGATCCGGCGAGAGTTCGCTGGCAAGCTCCAGCATGCCTTCACTGTTGATCGACTTGACCGTCCCCGTGAGCCGGGAATCGTCGGGCAGCGCGATCTGATCCGCAACCGCGGGCAACGACAACGCCAGCGCGAGCAACGGGCCGCAAAGTAAGTTAGAACTCGGCATCCCAGTCATCGATAAAGTTGTTAGAATCATTAAAATCCAGCATCACTGCGGATTCGAGGGCGACATTGAGTTCGCCGCAGACCGGGTGGATCATCCGGACCATGCTGGCATCACCTGAAACAGCCCGACCCGAGATCTGCCCGAACGGACTGAGTCGCACCACCATCTGATCCGCCGGAGTCTCGGTTTCCTTGGCGAGTGATTGATGGGCGAAGCGGATTTCTGCGACGTCATCCGGGGTGAAGAGGAATTGCCCGAATTTCCCCTGCAGCTTGATTTTTCCATCGCTGATGGATTCCACCTTGCCCGAGAACCGGTCCGTGCCGTTGGTCAGCAAAACGATGTCTTGGTCATCGGACTGCATGCTGCGGGCGGAGTCTGGCATTCCATTCCATTCAGCGACGAGCACATCGGAAACCTTGACGGGTGAATCCTCGGTCTGCACCACGAACCCGAAGGAGTTGCCCTTGCCTGCGAAACGGCTGGGATCATAGACCCCACCGGTGTTTTCATTCCACTGGGCGACGAAAGCACCGTCCACGAAAAGCGAAATCTCACCGCTCAACCGGTTGCTGCGAATTTCCACCGTGGCCTTGCCCGAATCACCCAAGCGTGTGCCCCCGCCGTTGATCTGCACCCTTTCGATCGAAGTCACGCCGTCACCGTCCACAGAGGTCCGATAGAGGATCATCTGCATGGAGAAAATCTGCAGGACGTAGCTGTTGCCAAAAAGTTTCGGCAGTATCGCCGAGTCGCCGGGCACGAAGCCAAGGGGCCGTCTGCGGATCTCGTTGTTGTTGCCCTCATTCTTGTCTTCCGGCTTGGGCTTGGCGAGATCGGCGTGGAAGGCGATCGCGACGTTCAACCGGTTGCGCCAAGCCAGATCAAACTTCAGAATCGCGCGGTCAGGCATTGCATTCTCGCGGATGATGGCCGTGCCGTAGCTCTTATTTTTCCAATACCAGGCAGAGCCGGAAAACGCCCAGCGGCCGGGTTGATCCAGCTTGCCGTTCTCCTCGCGATCCGCCTTTTTTTCCAAGGCTGGCAGGCCCTCTGGAAACGCGGCATGGGCCATCTTCCACTCATCCTCGATGAAGGGTCCGTGATAACGCAAGCGGCCACCTAACGGATTTGGAGCCAGCATCGCCACCTGATCCCGCGGGATCGAAATTTCCCCAGCAAACAGCGTGTTGACCATGACGGTGCGGGCATCCATCGCGACGATCTGCCCGGGGATCCGGTCGCCAGTGACGAGGGCGACATGGGAGACGGATGGCAGAGCCTTCAGCGGCCTGCTGCCGCGAAGCACCACCTGCCGGATCTGTCCTGATTTGTATTCGACCGGAACGGCGACATCATCGCGCAGCCAGACGACTTTCGAGCCCTCCTTGAGGCCTTGGAACGTGCCATGAAGTTGATCGCTATTGGTAAAGCGCAGCAAATCGGGAGGCATCGTTGCCCCGACGGCGGAAATGGCCAACAGCCATGGGATTGCGAGGTAGCGTGTCATTTTTCGTAAATCGGCAGGAACCGATAGTTGAGTGCCAGTGAAAGCAATGCACCGGCGGTATTGAAGGATTGCCCTTGGTTTCCCGGGAAAGAACCATCCGGGGACTGGACGGTGCCGAGGTAGCGGATGTTGCGAGAATTCCATTCCCGCCAGGTGGCCTCGTCCGCGTGGAACAGCGCCTGAGACATGTAATACTCGAAATAATACGGGTAGTAACGGTCGCGATAATCGATATTACTTTTCAGATAGGCAAGACTCGCCTGATAGCCCGTCGATTCCTTTTCCTTGGCCAGCGAGAGGCACAACGACCCGATGGCCGTTAGAGTGGGCTTGCCGCCGGAGCTGGAAGTGTAACCATAAGAGCCGTCCTTGGCCCGCATCAGAGCCAGATAATCCAAGCCCTTCTTGAGGCTGTTGTCAGGAATCCCCAACCCGGCATTGCGGGCCGCGAACAAGGTGAGCATCTGGCAGCCCGTGACGGTGGTGTCCGCATCCCGGCTTTCCGGCGTGTAACGCCAGCCGCCAAAGCGGTTTTTCTTCTGCGAACTTAAAATCAGTTCAACCGCTTTTTTCAATGCGGGGGCGATCCTCGGATCATCCAGAACCCCATAAGACTCCGCCAACGCCTTGGTGGCGAAGGCGTGGTTATACATGCTGGATCCGATGTAGCCGTTCTTCTCGTTCTGTTGGGAAAGAATGAAGTCGATCCCGAGGCGGATGTTTTTGGCATAGGTGCCAAAGTTAGGATCCTCACCGTGGGCGAGAAAGGACGCAACACAGAGGCCGACTACTCCCGGTTCCGAACCGACGCTGTCCGGCCACGAGCCTTTGTCGGTTTGCGTCTTGGCGAGATACTGGAGACCGCGTTCATAAATCAACTCGGCCTGCGAAGGAATCATATCATCCGCACGGCCCGGAATGTTCTGTGAGAAAGCAATACCCGTGGCTGCTAGAAGCGCGGCTGCAACAATACTGCCGCGCGGCATGATTTGTGAAAAGTAGGATGGCCGTCTCGGCTGTCTTGGCCAACGGTCGTCTCGACTGTAGTCTTGAATCGTAATCCCCCAAACCACAAATCCTGATGCGTGCCAGTAGAACGACCGCCGGGCAAATGTCCGGTGCAGCGGAAAACTTTTCATCCACAGAATCATTTGATCTTCTTCTCGGCCCCCCGATTGTAGGCATCCATCGCCTTTCTGAATTCCTCAGGCAGGGCACGACCTGCGGTGCCGCCGGCTTTCGGCACTTTCCGGATCTCGCTTTTGCCGCCGGCCTGTCCATCTACGAGTTCGTTGCCCTCGTCTGATAGACCGTTCAGTCCGTTGCTGCCGGTGTCGCTGGGCTTGTCGCCTTTGCCCTTGCCCGGCTTATCACCATCGGGAGATTTCCCCATCATGCGCTCCATCATTTCCATCATGGCACCGCCGGGTTTTCCACTGCCTTTTTGCTTTTGCTTTTCCTTGGCCGCCTCGTGGATTTTCTCGATCACTTCGGTCTGGGCGGCGAGCGTCTTGCCACCCGTTTCGGCGGCGGAGAGATTGTCCGTTGCCTCGTCCATGATCTTCTCCACTTCGGTGAGCAACTCGATGACTTTGGGGACCGTCTGCTCGATGGTGAGTTGTTGCACGTCGGCCGCCAGTTCGTCCTGCTGATCGGCCACTAGGTTGGCGGCTTCGCGATGATCCTTCTTCTCGCCATCCTGCGGTTGATCCTCCGCGATGGCGAGGAACGGCATCAAGGCCAGCACGGCGGCGGATTTGAAAAAGGGCTTCATGGTTTGGTTGCGGGTCTTGGACTTTCCTTGCCGCGGCGGAGTTGCTCCAACACGCGAGTTTGAGACCGGAGATCCTGTTCCTGTTGGACCATTTTCATTACCCGGAGCATGAATTCAAAATCCTCGTCTTCTGGGCTGGGTCCTCCCCCATCGCCGCCTTGCCCAGCGTTGGCATCGGAATCTTTTTCGCCTTCCAGCTTCTTGGCCCATTCAGTGAGCTTATCGGCCCATTTCTTCGAGGTTTCAGTGGCGATATACGAATGATTCGCGCCGAGCAGGTTCCGGACCTCTTCAAGGCCGGCATCGATCTGCGAGGCCTTCATGTCATCGAGAATCTGCCTGAACGACTCGGTGCTGGTGCGGGCAAAATAACTGGCCAGGTCTTCTTGGATCCAGCGCACGTCGGAGGCGGTATTTGCCTGCTGCCCGGTGACCTCGTTCAACCGCCTTTGGTCGGATGGATCCAGCTTGCCAATCTTCCGACTAAGGATCCGGTCATACGCCTCGACCAAGGTGCTCGCGATGCCATTCTGCTCGCCCGCTGCTTTTTTCAAGCGATTGACAAAAGTGCCCGCCTCGAACTGACGGTTCGCCTCATTCGCCTTGGCGATGGCCTCCTGCATTTTCTCGACCGCCTTTTTCTGCTCCTCGACCGCTTCGGCAACGTCCTTCTCGGTCTTTTCGGCGGCGTTGGATTTGTCCTGCGACTCGCTGAGCTTGTCCTCCACCTTTGGCAGATCCTGCTGGGCAAGTTCCTGCATCGACTTGAGCGACTCCGCCATTTTCTTCAGCGTGCCTTTCTCGATGTCACCGTTGCGGGCGGCATCCTTCATCAGACTTTCCATCCGGTCGGTGAGTTCCTTCATCCGGCGCTCGCTCTCCGCTTCTGCCAGTTCTTGGGTTTCAAGGCGCTTGGCATTTTCCTCCTTCTGGAGCTCCTCGCCATCCAGTTTTTCCAGCCGTTGGTTTTCATCTAACAATTCCTGCTCGCGGCGCGCGAGATCCTCGAACTCGGTGATCGCGCGGTCGAAACGGCTTTTAAGAAGTTGCGCATGTTCGTCGCGGGTGAGCACAAACAGCACCACGGGCTCAGAGTAGGTCCGTCCCCGCTTCGGGAAATAATCCTCGGTGTAACCGCGCAAGGTGATTTTCTGCGGGGTGATCCCGTAAGCCGCAGGTGAAAACGCCGCCGGTGCCATGACACGCCGTTCCTCCGGGCCGCCGTCCTGAAGTTTCACCTCACCCTTGGCCGGAGTCTCAGTGGTGGGGCGGGTGAACTGGCCCGTCCATTCGATTCCTGACACCTTGACTCCGAAATCATCTTCCGCCAGCACCTCGAAATCGACCGTTTCCTCTGGCAACATCACTTTCTGCCGCTCGATGCCCTGGAGATAACAAGTGGGCACCGCGTCCTTCATGGCATCGACCCGCAGCTTGTAACCCGTCTCTCCCGTTAGGCCCAATTCATCGGTCCAAGCGAATGGAATTTCAAATGGAACCGCGCCAACCTCGATCACCGGCGTTTTCGCTGTGAACCCAGAAAGCTCTAACGCCCCTTCGACCGGGACATGGGGTGCTTCATCGCGTCCATCGATGACCTGCGAGCGGGTAGGACCAAAGGTCGCCGATGCCAGCGGGCGGTTCGTCGTGAGTTGCATGCGGACGGTGCTGCCTTCCACCGTGCTAACCACCCCCGAGCCCAAATCCACCGTTCTCTCCGGCACGCCGAGGTAATCCGGCGAGGTGACCACCGCGACCGCGTTCTCCACTGCCGGGCGCGGAACCGGCTCGACGCGGATCCGGTGGGTGAGATCGCCGATCCGAAAATCAATCGTTCCGGGATCCTGCTGACCAGGGAAACTGAAATGATAGCGGTCGTTCTCCAGTTTGCTGGTGATTTCCTGTTGGAGACCATAGCGCCCCACCGCCTTCGACGGGCGTTGCTCGGACTCCTTCGAGAGCTGCAGCGTGATCTCAAATGCCTCGCCGAAGGCCACCGCCCGATAGACGGGAGGATTCTCTAACCGGGTGAATGTGTAACGCTCGGTGTTTGAAAGCGGCATCAGCCAGCGCTCCAGTGCATTCAGTCCGGCCCGCGGGGTGAGCGTGAATGCCGCTGCGGCCATCGCAGCGAATCCAAGTGCTGCGAGCGCCCAGAGCCGGTGACGTTGCGGCGGCAGCGCTTCATCGAGTTTGCGCTTTCCGGTTTCGGCCGCCACCGCTTCCATCGCCGCCTCGCGCAGCCGCGGCGAGAGCGTGTCGGAATTTCCTTCTTGGCTCTGCAGCTCGATCACGCCGAGCAGGCGGTCACCCAAGCCGGGATACCGGCGGGCAATCAAGCGGGCGAGTTGCTCCTCGCGGCGCTGACGCCAGACCCAGCGGTGCAACCAGTAGGGCGCGAAAACCGTGAACAACGAGAACCCACCCAGCAGCACCGCCAGCCGCGCCCAGCCCGGCGTTTGCCAGACCCGGTCGAGACCGTAAACCAAAAGGAACGAGACCAGCAGCCCGATGATGCCGGCAGCGATGGCCTCGATGATTTTGACTTTCCAGAGATGCCGCCGAAAGTCCTTGAGCTGCGCCCGCAGACCTTCTGGAATGACCACTTTGGAGTTGGACGAGTTGGGAGAACTGGACATCGGAAAAGCAACCGGAAATCCGGACGAACGGCGTATGCAGGAACCTCCCAGAACCCGGGGAGGACTTCCAGCGCATTCTCGCCGACTTTTTGATTCCCCACAAGCGGCTTTATGCGCCGCAGCGGGGGATATTTTCAGGGGAATCGCCCGCCTTCGGAAATCAGAGATACTTGTCGGTGACCGCACCTTCACTGGCGGTAGAGACGAGTTTGGCGTATTTCGCGAGGACGCCACGGGTGTAGCGCGGGGCGGGTTGGGTCCAGGCGGCCTTGCGCTTGGCGATTTCCTCATCGGGGAGCTTCACGTCGATGCGGTTGTTCACCGCGTCGATGGTGATTTCATCGCCATCTTCGAGGATGCCGATGGTCCCGCCCAGGAAGGCCTCCGGTGTGATGTGGCCGACGACGAAACCGTGACTGCCACCGGAGAAGCGGCCGTCGGTGATCAGTGCCACATCCTTGCCGAGTCCCATGCCCATGACGGCGCTGGTGGGGCCGAGCATTTCGCGCATGCCCGGGCCGCCCTTCGGCCCTTCCATGCGAATGACGATGACGTCACCCTTGTGAATCTGTTTTGAGAGGATGGCCTTCATCCCAGCGTCCTCGGAATCAAAGACGCGCGCCCTGCCGGTGAAGAGCTCGCCTTCCTTGCCGGATATTTTCGCCACCGAGCCACCCTCGGCTAGATTTCCGTAAAGAACGCGGAGGTGGCTATCCTTTTTGATCGGATCTGATAGAGGACGAATGATCTGCTGCCCTTCCGGATAGGGCGTGGTGAATTTCTCGATGTTCTCACGCATCGTGCGACCAGTGACAGTCATGCAATCACCGTGGAGCAGTCCGCCATCGAGTAGCATTTTCATCAGTGGCATCGTGCCGCCGATGGCGACGAGATCAGACATGGAGTATTTCCCGGAGGGCTTGAGATCCGCGAGGACGGGAACTTTTTTACCAATGCGCTCGAAGTCATCGATGGTGATGTCGACCCCTGCTGAGTAGGCGATGGCGGGGATGTGGAGCGCGGCATTGGTGGAACCACCGAGGGCGATGAGGACGGTGATGGCATTTTCAAATGCCTCTCTGGTGAGAATGTCGCGCGGCTTGATGCCGAGCTTGATCAGGTTGACGACGGCGGCTCCGGAGTCGAAACAATCGCGCATCTTGTCATCGGAAATGGCGTTCTGGGCGGAGCCGTTAGGGAGCGACATGCCGAGTGCTTCGATGGCACTGGCCATGGTGTTCGCAGTATACATGCCGCCGCAGGATCCGGCACCGGGGATGGCGTTAGACTCGATGGTTTCGAGTTCCTCGTCGGTGTATTCGCCATTGGCATGTTTGCCGACGGCTTCGAACACGGAGACGATATCGAGGTCTTTTTTCTCACCTTTGATGGTGGCGCAACCGGGAAGGATCGTGCCGCCATAGACGAAAACCGCCGGGCGGTTCATGCGCGCCATCGCCATCAGGCAGCCGGGCATGTTCTTGTCACAACCACCGATCGCGACAAAGCCGTCCATGCCTTCGCAGCCGACGACCGTTTCGATGGAATCGGCGATCACTTCGCGGGAAACGAGCGAGGATTTCATCCCCTCGGTGCCCATGGAAATGCCGTCGGAAATGGTGATGGTGTTGAAAATAATCCCCTTGCCACCCGCGGCATCCGCGCCCTTCGACGACTCGATGGCGAGCTTGTCGATGTGCACATTGCACGGCGTGACCTGGCTCCAAGTGGAGGCGATGCCAATCTGCGGCTTGGCGAAATCGTCCTTCTTGAAGCCGACGGCGTAAAGCATGGCACGGCTCGGCGCACGGTCGGGGCCATCGAGCATGAGACTGGAAAATGGGCGGGTGGTATCGTTCATCGCGGACGGAGCATCTTGCGGGTCAGGGGCTCACGTCAAGACCCGGCGAAGACTCAAATGAGCGGCAAGCTCTGGCATGGGGCGCTCGCTTCGGCTGCAATTCCTCGCTGGCCTAGGCTCTCCGCAGCGTGAGATGGATGATTTCTGCCGGGGCGTTCACCCGGACGGGAAACCAATTTCCCGTGCCATTGCCGACCACCAACGCCCGCCCCGCCCTCTCATACAGACCGGACCAGTAACGGAACATCGCGGGACCCGCGCCCACACGGCGGTTCAACATCATTTGGCCACCGTGCGTGTGCCCGGCCAGCGTCAGGGGCAGTCCAAGCTCCGCCGCCCGGTCGAACGCATGGGGATGGTGAGCCAGCAGGATCGGAAAAGCCGCTGGGTCCCTCAGTTCCATCACCGTGTCCACGTCCGCCGCCATCGCCGCCTCGCCATGATTCCACACGATGCCCAGCAGTTGCACCGGCGCGCCGCGAACGCGCACCACCGCCGACTCGTTGCGCAACATCGCGATCCCACCCTCTCGCACCGTCCGCTCGAATCCGGCCGGATCATCGAACAAATCGTGATTTCCCTCGACCAGGAAAACGCCCGACCTGCCACGCAGCCGCTGCATCATCGCCACCGCCACCGGCAGATCGCGGATCGTGTTGTCGATCAAATCTCCGGTGAACAAGACCAAGTCGGCATCCAACGCATTGGTCGCCGCGACGATCTCATCCAGCACCTTGCCGCGGGTGAATTTCCCAACGTGGGTGTCCGTGACGTGGGCGATCCGAATGCCGTCCAACGCCGCCGGCAGATCTGCCAAAGTAACGGTCATCTCGCGCATCCGGAACTTCGCCAACCGTGGCAGGCTGAAAACCGCCGTGCCGTAAGTGGCCAGCAACGGCAAAGTCGTCGCCAAGGACGAAATCCACCGCCGTCGAGTCCAGGTTCCGGCCTCGGTGGCACGTTCGGAAATTTTCCCACCGGCGAAAATCCGTCTCATCAACGTCCAGAGCGACCACGCAACCATCGACGGTAAGGCGGCCAGCGGCAGAAAGATCAATCCCCACAGCAGAACCACTGCATACCAGCCCGCCGGAATCGGCGTCGTCACTACCCCCTGCCTCGCCAGCAAGACCCAGACAAATCCCGCCAACATCCCCAAAACCATCAACAACAGCGCCCACCGCACCCCAGATCCGGCTCCCCGCAGCCGCCGGTCCGCCCACCACCACCACCCCAGAGACAACAAGGGAATTCCGA
>JBBQDJ010000103.1:0-9973 GCA_038319595.1 Verrucomicrobiales bacterium | reverse complement strand
GCCCACAGCGCGCGAGGGTTTTCGGCTCCATGTCGTCCCAGGCGCCCACCCGGCCTCTGCCACGGCGGTCCGCGAGGACATTTCAAGAGGGAATCCCGTGCCGCAGTGGCTCGCGCCCGCAGTGGCCCGGTGGATTGCCGGAAAATTACTCTATCAGGGCTGAAGGCGAAACACCCGCCGCACCTACTCAGTATCCTCCGCAGTCTGACTCCATTTTTTGATTTCCATGCTAAAATCCACCGCCCTCCTGCTCCTCAGTATCCCGCTTCATGCCGATGAACCGAAACTGACCTACAACAACCTGCCGCTGGGCAGTCCGGACAAACCCTTGGTGCTCCGCAGTTACCTGCCGGATCCGGGGCTCGAAGATGGGATTTTCCAACAACATGACCGGTCTTCGAAGGTGGCGAAATACAATCCCGGAACGGGCAGCGATGTCCCAGGCGAGATCAAACCGGTGCCCGGCCTTGCCGCCGCCGTTGGCGTCAATTTCGGCCCCGCGCTTTCCTACGTTTTCGATACCACCGAGTGCCGTCTGCTTTATGTCTGGCAAGGCGGCTTTGTGGATATGACGCCCTACTGGGGTGATCGCCAGCGCGGCTCGCGAATCTCGTTCGACTACGTTCCACGCTTGGTCGGCACCCTATTTTGGAAAGCGGCGGGCGCCGATCCCATCGAGTTGAACGGCAAAAGCATTTCCGACTCCGGCCCGCGAGTTTATACCGGGTATCATCTGGAAAAAGGCGTGCCGGTCTTCGAATACCAGGCGGGCGGCGTGAATTTCACACTCTCGCTGAAGCCCGCGGCGAATCCACTGGCCTGCGAAGTTCACCTCACCACGTCATCCGAGGCGCCGCTCCGCTGGCGCGGCAGCGAGGCCACCAGTCGCGACGGCAAACTGAATTTCACACTCACCGGCACCCCACTTGAAATCTATCAGGGCTACGCCGGCATGAAGAAACTCACCGTCGCCAGTGCCAATGCCGGCGCGGAACTTTTCAATCAATACGGCTGCATTGCCTGCCATAGCGCCGATGGATCAAAAGGCCACGGACCTTCTGTTGGAAATCTCGCCGGCACTCTGGTTGAGATCGAAGGTATGGATCGTCCAATCACCGCCGATGCCGATTATCTCCGGGAATCGATCAAAAATCCCAACGCCAAAGTCGTCAAAGGCTATCCGCCCAACTACATGCCGCCCTACACGCTGCCCGACTTGGAAATCGAGTCGCTGATCCTCCACATCCAGTCCCTTGCCCACCCCGAGTGAGCCGCTTCACCATGAGATTTTCCCATTTCAAACTAAGTCTGATAGGTCTTCTTCTAACTTCCGTTCTGCACGCGGCGTCGTTCACGGATTGCTATCGGATTGAAGACATCAAACTTCCCACCGATGCTCCTCCGGAAGTCGGTGCTATCGACTTCGCGCCGGATGGCACGCTGTTCGTCGTCCTGCGCCGCGGCGATGTTTTCCGGGCCACACCAGTCACCGATCCGGCAGCCTTCCAGTGGCGGCTCTTCGCATCCGGCTTCGACAACGGCTGCGGAATCGATGCCCTCAGTTCGACGAAAATCCGCATCACCCAGATGGCAGAAATGACCGAAGCCGAGGACACCGACGCCGACGGTCAATCAGACCGATTCACCCGCTTCGCCCACGGCTGGGGGCTGAGCGGAAACTATCATGAAACCAACGCCCTGACTCCCGATGGCAAGGGTGGCTATTTCATCGCCGTCGGCAGCGCCTCCTATTCGGGGCCGACCTTTGAGCACACCTTGGGCACCTTCTCCGCCGCCGGCCGTCGCGGACGCAACTACTCGGCAGTGAAGTGGAAGGGCTGGATCCTGCACTGTGATCCGTCCGGCGAGGTGACTCCCTGGGCTTCTGGTTTCCGCATGGCCAACGGAATCTATCAGGATGCCGCCGGCGAGCTCTGGTCTGGCGACAACCAAGGCGATTGGAAAGCCACCACCCCGCTCTATCATGTCGAGAAGGGGAAATTCTATGGCCACCCGAGCAGCCTCGTTTGGGATCCGGCCTTCACCAAGAGCAAGGATCCCCTCGCCTACTACCGGGCGGATCTCGACTCTTATAACAAGGATCGCACCAAGGCGGCCGTCGAGATCCCGCACTCGGAAATGAACCGCTCGGCAGGCGAACCGATGGAAATCCCGCCAGGTGCCCCTTTCGCCGGTCAGATGATCTTACCGGACAACAACGGCACCCGCGTTACCCGCCTGATGCTCGAGAAAATCGGCGATACCTGGCAAGGCGCGTGCACCCATTTCATCAATGGCAATGGCCTGCATTCCGGCAATCACCGCGTGCGCTTCAGCGCGGACGGCAAACAACTCTACATCGGCCAGACCGTCCGCGGCTGGGGAGCCCCGGCCGAGGGACTGCAGCGCGTAACCTTCCTCGGGCCCGTCCCCTTCGATATCGACCGGATCCAGATCCGGCCCGATGGATTCAGGGTCGGATTCACGGGCAAAATCCCCGCAGCACTTCAAGACGCACAGAAATGGAAAGTCTCATCGTTTTTCTATCAGTCCAAATGGACCTACGGCAGCGAGCAGGAGGACAAAAGGAACCACAAGCTCAGTCTAACAGCGGACGGCAGCGATGCGGTCACGCTCCACATCGACGGTTTGGCTGCAGGCCGCGTCTATCGGATCGAACTACCAGCTTGCAAAGCGGCGGATGGATCGCCACTTCAGAACACCCTCGCTTTTTACACAGCAAATAAACTGCCGGAGTGATCCGCGCGGTTTTTCAATCGATGATCCGGCGCATCGGGATCATGTTGGAGTATTCGAAACCGCGCTTCGTGAAGAACTCCTGCGACTCGGCGCTGATCCGGTCGGTGAGTAAGGTGATGCGCTTGAATTGTTTCTTCTTCGCGAACTCCACCACATAATCCACCAACATCGTCCCGTAGCCTTGGCCGCGATGGTCGGGGTGGATCACCACGTCTTCCATCAAAATCACGAAGCCGCCGCGGGCCGTCGAGATCGTGAACAACAGGTTCACCATTCCAAAAATATGGTCATCGTTGCGCACCACGAAGATCCGCCCGCGATTCGGTTGTTCGAGGATCAATTGCAAGCCCCGTTCTTGCACGATCCGATCCGGGGTGAAATCATGAGAAACAATGAACAAACTCATCACCAGTTCCGTGAGTGCTGGCAAATCCTCAATGGTCGCGGGTTCCACCCGGGGACGGTCGTCTCCCGCTTTCTTCCTTGCTGAATCCGGGGCCGTGTTCACGCAAGAAGCTTGGCATGATTTTCAAATCCCGACACCAAATTTCCCCCGCTGCGGGAAATTAATCCTCCGGACCTTGATGTTCCAATAAATCCGGCCGGTTATCACGTGTCCGCATCAATGCATGGGCCTCCTTCCATGCCATAATTTTCCCATGATGACCGGAAACGAGCACCTCCGGCACCACCATCCCGCGGAAATCGATGGGCCGCGTGTAGGCGGGTGCCTCCAACAGATTCGGATCGGAAAACGACTCATCCACCGGCGAGCGCTCGTCCCCCAGCGCGCCGGGCAGCAGGCGGATCACCGCATCGCACAACACCGCAGCCGCCAACGCGCCGTTGGTCAGGACGTAGTCGCCGATGGAAATTTCGTCATCCACCAGCGCCTCCACCACCCGATGGTCCACGCCCTCGTAATGGCCACAGAGGATCAGCAAATGTTCCTCTGCAGCGAGCTCTCTAACGACCGCCTGCTTCAGCGGTCTGCCCTGCGGCGTCATCAGGATCACCCGAGTGTTAGGACCGCGCAACGCCTCCACCGCCGCGAACAAGGGCCCCGGCTGGAGCAGCATCCCCTGCCCGCCGCCGCAAGGTGAGTCATCCACCCGCCGGTGTTTATCCTCCGACCAATCCCTGAGCTGATGCCCCGCCACCTCCACCAACCCGGCCGCACGGGCCCGCTGGATGATCGAGTCACTCAACGGACCCAGAGCCACCTCGGGAAATAACGTCACGATATCAATCCGCATGACCGGATGCTAGCCGCCCCACCCACCGGGCTCAACCAAGTATTCGCCTTCCTACCGCGGCGCATCGATGACCATTAACCATCAACCATCAACCTCTTCCGAATCCACGCCACGATCTCAGCGGCCACGCCATCATCGTTATACATCGAACTATGCCGTAACTCGATCCGCCCTTTTTTCAGGATTCCTGAAGGGGGAGCCGCATGCTGGGTGACTGACATTTCACGCCCCTGCGGCACCAGGCTCATGCCGATTCTCGCAAACCAATTGTCGCGGAATCCCTCGCCCCCGTAAGACCCGCTGTGAGATCGCACGATTCGTGGATGGACCACCATCAGCACCTGCCAGAGAACCGCCACCGAAAGCACTGTTAGTCCGGCCTTGAACGCTGTTTTAAATAGCAGGAAACAGAACTCTTTAAGCGGCAACCCGGCTTGCAGGGCCTCCTGGTGGCTCCACAGACCGTAACCCCGCGCCAGTAGGAAGATCCCCCAAGCCATTCTCTTTTTCCACGCCCGGTAAGGCAGCTCGGCGAGATCCCGGGTCGCCTGCAGCCACCATCCCGCCTCATCGCCTGCCACGTGGATGCACAGCATGGGCAGCGGTTGGTCTGGCAGTTTCAGCCGGGCGATGATCCGCTCCTGCTGTCCGGCCGCCCAGCGCATCAGCCGCGGGAAGTTCCGGTAAACCGAGATTGCACAGCCAGCGACCGCGCAGCAGACATAACCAATTACCAGCCACCCCATCGCGATCCGCCAGTCCGCCGCAAAATAGCGCTTCACCAGCGGCTCCAGCGGAAACATCAGCAGGAGCCCCACCAACAGAACGATGCCTAACGAATAAATGAACGACGCAAATTTGAAAAACGACCCACTGGACTTTAGATTCCGTGGTTCGCAAGTGATGAAGGGCGTTCCCATCGTGATGATCCCCGCAGGTGAGTAGTCATGGGTCATCAAGGCATACAGCGCCACGTTGCCACCGTGACTGTGTGAAATGACGAAGTTGGGAATTCCGGCATCTGCTAGAGACGTCGTTTTCTGGTGCGCTGCGAATTCAGCCGCCGCCATCAACCGTGCCTCATGGGTGTTTTTTCCGCTCCAGTTGAACGACCGACATTCCACTTGATCCGGAAATGCCGCCAGCAAGGCTTTGCGCAGTGCGGAATCCTCCGCGTTCGCCCAACCGGCTCCCGGTGCGAAAGTCCCGTGAATCCAAGTGATGATAAAGCGATCCATCTTCCGGTCCTCTATTAGATCTCCGACTCCTTCCGCACCAGCGCAATCCAACCCTGCCTGTAGCCGCGCCTTTGTGAGCGTCGACCTTCATCTCCCGTCTCTTTCCCATCGCTATCCCGCTGGCTCGCGATTAGCCTCACGCCATTCGCCGGGCCATGAACAAACACCACAAGCTGATCATCGCCTGGTTCATCATTTCCGGCCTCATCGTCTTCACCGCCGTCCGGCAAATCCAGGTGGCCGCCGCCAATCAGATTCAGGCCCACCAACCCATTCCCCCGCCGACGAAGACTCGCCACGCGTTCCGGACCGCCGTCCTGCCGTGGAGCGGAGATCCTGCGGCGGACTATGTGGTGCGTTGTGAAAAGGGAATGACCGACAAAGAGATCGGCTGGATTCTCGAAGATTTCAGAATTGCGGGGCTCGATCGCTTCGCCTTCACCGACAAGACCCCTGACGATGAGCTCCTCGCCTATCGGATCGCCCAACAACGCTGGTATCTTGGTGCTCTCGTCGATGGACTTCGCCTGGCTCCCGATCAAGCCGCCCAAGCTGCCGCGAAATTGAACGAGTTGTTTAAAACGGTCGCGACGGAGTTTCGCAGAAAATCAGAATCCGGAAAATTGGATGCACCAGTCGTGACCCGCTTCGACATGATTGTTCCCTATTTCTGGATCTTCAGCGGCTACGGCGGCGACGATCCCGGCCATTTGCGTTTTCTCCCTTGGGATCTTTGTCTCCTGACATCCAAACAGGAGGCAATCACTTGGAAAAAGGAATTCTCTGCAGGACTCGATCAGGGAATTCGAGACGGACCGACGGCTCACCCGCTTTTCAAAAATCCCCATCCCCTCGATCACGATGCTGAAATGCCCGAACAATGGGCTCTGGTGGACGCCGTTTTCCCGTTTCTCAAATCGCAGTCGTTCGCCAAGGATCAAATCGAAGCGGAGGATTCCGGTAAATCTCTTCTCATCGCCCTCCACGATTTTCATCCCGCGCAGCTTAAAATTCTCCTGCTCATTTACCCCCATTTGGCTGCGGAAATCCAATCGGCGCTGGCGCTGGATCAGGCCAACAAGTGAACCATTCGTCGCCACGCCCTATGGCCGAATTTCCACACCCTTTTCGATCATCGCCTCGGCCATGTCGAAGTCCACGGCGGTGCGGGCGTGGATGCGGCAAACGGCCTGACCGGCGTGGATGGCTTCACCGCATTTGACGATGCGGTCGAAGCCGACAGCGAAGTCCACGCCGTCGCTGGCGGTCGAGCGACCGGCTCCGAGTTGCAGTGCAGCTTGACCGAAGAGACCGGCATCCACCCGCGAAATGACACCTCCGGCGGAGGCGATGACCTCACGGATGAGGGGCGCTTGGTGGATCTCCGCGAGGCGTGATAGGTCCGCTGGGTTACCCCCTTGGGCGGCGACGAGCTCATCAAATTTGCGCCTTGCAGAGCCATTTTTAAGAAACTCTATAAGTTCAGCACGACTGACTCCTGCAATTTTTTCCGATAAATCGAGCACAAGCTCTAAAAGGTCATCAGGCCCGTTTCCATCGAGCGTTTGAATCGACTCAATGACCTCCAGCGAGTTGCCGACGGCACGGCCGAGAGGCTCAGACATGGGATTGAGGACGGCGTGGACTTCGACTCCCATTTCCTTGCCGACCGCGATCATGCTGGCGGCGAGCGCCTCGGCGGCCTCCCGGGTTTGCATAAAGGCACCGCTGCCGAACTTCACGTCGAGGACGAGGCGGTCGAGGGTTTCGGCCAACTTCTTGGACATGATCGACGCGGTGATCAGCGAGATGGATGGGACCGTGCCGGTGACATCGCGGAGGGCGTAAAGTTTCTTGTCGGCCGGGCAGAAACGGTCGGTTTGTCCCATCATGACGACGCCGATTTTCTGGAGCTGGGCGACGGCCTGATCGAGCCCGACGTGGACGTTAAAACCGGGGATGGATTCCAGCTTGTCGAGGGTGCCACCGGTGATGCCGAGTCCCCTGCCCGACACCATGGGCACCCAGCAGCCGGTGCAGGCGACCAGCGGGGCGAGAATCAGCGAGACCTTGTCGCCGATGCCGCCGGTCGAGTGCTTGTCCACGACGGGCGGGTGGCCGTCCGGGTAGGAAAAGCAATCGCCGCTGTCCATCATGGCCCGGGTGAGTGCGGCAATCTCGGCGGGCGTCATGCCCTTGAAAAAGACCGCCATGGCGAAGGCGGACATCTGATAGTCCGGGATTTTCCCATGGGTGTAGCCGTGGACGAATTGTTCGATTTCACGGGCCGAGAGTTCCTCGCCCTCGCGCTTGCGGGAGATCACGGTGGGGATGTGCATCCCGATGGAATTAGCGGGTCCGGCGGGAAACGGCGAGTCCGGTTTTCGGGAAATGCGATTGGAGTACATTGGCGATACCGCCTTGAAACGCTGCCGAAATCATTCTTGGCAAAGTGCTTCGGGCAGCTACTTTCACGGCGACTGAGCTTCGCGGCAAAATCTCTGAAATTCGCTCCTTCCTTGAGTTCTGCTGAGCATTCTGCCGCTCCGCATTTCATGTTACTCAAATTCACCTTCTCCACGCCATCCGTTTCGGCCCGACGGCGATTTCCTAGCAATTCAACGGCGAATTTCGTCACAACCTCTCGGAAATTGATCTCCCAAAAGACCGCCCCTTCGAATGTTTCATTCTCCTAAAAACTGTTGGATTCTCGGCCTTCTCGTTTCGCTGCTTGTTTTATCGGCGGCTTCTGCAGAACCAAGGCCCATCAAAAATGTCTTGTTTATCGCGATCGATGACTTGCGGCCCGTCATGGGATGTTACGGCGGTGATGCCATTACGCCAAACATCGATAAGCTTGCGAAGACAGCGACCGTTTTCCAGCGACACTATGCACAATGGCCTTCATGCAGCACCTCGCGAGCCAGCTTGATGAGCGGCCAACGTCCCAGGACTCACGGAGGATTCGAAGTTTCCACGGCCACTCTGTATGTTTGTAGCAAACCCGATACCGCGCCCACTCTGCCCTATTATTTCAAGCAAAATGGTTACGAGACGCAAAGTTTCGGAAAGCTTTACCACAGTATCGTCAACTATCCGGGCGCTGGCTGGTCCATCCCCCCATGGACCCCCAACTTGCATTGGAGTTATTATGTCAACTCCGTGCCCGCTAAAACCGATGGCCAATACCAGCCAGCCATTGAGATTTACCAGGGGCCTTCCTCGTTGCATGGCGACTATCAAATCACCTCGAAAGTCATCCAAGCACTCAAAACGACTGGGGGTAAGCCGTTTTGTATTTTCGCGGGACTGCACAAACCCCACCTCCCTTTTGTGGCGCCTCAAAAATATTGGGATCTCTATCGCAACATAAAGATTCACCCCCTAGAGCCTACCGCAGCCCCTCTCAATAGCTACAAAGATTGTTATCGTTATACCGAGCTTTGGAGCTACGGACTAGAGTCAAAGAAGGGACGGAAAACCCTGTATTCCGCTGCAAGACCGCCCAATCCAAACCAGACATTGGATCTGACCAGAGCCTATTACGCCTGTGTCAGCTTTGCCGATGCTCAAGTGGGCCGCCTTCTGGATACACTCAAAGAACTTGGGCTGGAAGATAGCACCGCCGTGGTTCTGTGGGGTGATCACGGCTTCCACCTCGGCGATCAGGAGCGTTGGGGCAAAAACACCCAATTCGAAACAGACATGCGCTCCCCCTTGATGATCCGCCTTCCCGGGACAACCCTCCGGCCCGGTGCATCGGATGCACTCGTCGAGACCGTGGACATCTATCCAACGCTTGCCGATTACTGCGATCTTCCCATTCCTCCCCACACTGAGGGGGTGAGCCTCGTTCCAATTATTTCCGGAGAAAAAAACAAAGTAAAAACCAGTGCTCTAAGCGAGTTTCTGCCTTTCCAAGGCCCTTTCGATCGTCTTCCTAACTTGACTCAAGACGCGAGCACGACGGACATTCCCTATCGTTTGCCCTTCATGATCTATTCACTCCGCAACGACAACTATCGCTACATCCAGTGGCGAGACCGGAATCAAAAGATGAAGGTCGTAAGAGAGGAACTTTACGATTTACGTAACACGGAATACGAGACCACCAACATTGCAGGCTTGCCCAGCCATAGCGCAGAGCTTCAGAAGCTACGCAATTTGATGAAGAGCGAGCATCCAGACTACTGACCATTCTGAGGGAATGATTCATTCGCAGCTCATTCAATTTTGCTCAGCAGACAAGATTGAAGTGGCTTGCGCCCTAATTCAAAGACTCTGCCAGATAAAATTGGACAGCACATGCATTTTAACAGAGAAAATATTTCATGCCCATTGAGACTATCTTGCATAAAGGAGTGAGGATTCCCATCGACCCGGATCTCATGTCCCCTCTGATCATCAAGGTTCTACGTCGCGGCACCTACGAACAAAGGGAAGCCGCTCAACTCAAAAAAATCATCGAGCCCGGTGAGGTGATTCTCGAAATCGGAGCGGGCATCGGCTTCATATCGTCCATCGTCGCCCTGAACCAGAACACCGCACGTATTGAAATCTTCGAGGCAAATCCCGAATTCCGAAAACTGATAGAGACTGTCCACCGGATCAACCAGATCGAAAACGCCACCGTGAATACCGGTGTTCTTCTGCACGAACCGACCGACGCAACGGTGCCCTTCTACATCATGCCGAATTTCTGGGCCTCCTCACTCACTC
>JBBQDJ010000102.1:0-10161 GCA_038319595.1 Verrucomicrobiales bacterium | reverse complement strand
TTTTGTCCGACTGGCGGGCTTCGTTCTCGTCGCCGTAGGTGGAGTAGAAATACGGGGTGTAGGCTTCGAACTCGGCGGCGCAGGTATCGACGAGGCGGTAGGTCGGGATGATGCCCTGCGCCTTGCGCTCGGCGCGGATTGCATCCTCGGTGCTATTGCGGAATTTCGCGATCTGGCGGTCTGAAAAGCCAAGTTTTTTAAGGCGGCGAAGCTGGAGGACAGCCGTCGCGGCTGTCGTGGAAAACGGGCTTCCAGCCTGTTGGGGTAAAGATGGAGAGCCGGGATGGGTGTCTACCACCACAGCGGAGACGGCAGTGGTCCACTCTGGCTTCACCAACGACTTGGCCATTTCCAAATCAAAAATTCCCACGTGAAGGTGCGATGGATTGCCTTGGATGTAATCGCGGAAATCCACCAAACTTTCCCAATCGCGGGTGATCCGATCATAGCTTTCTTCCATCCAAATGTGGCCCTTGTGAGCGGTGGATTTATTGATTTCGTGGGCGGTGAATGATTTCCACGAATGTAAAATTTCACTCAAGCGGTGGCTAGGGAGAGGTTTCACGAGGACGTGAACGTGATTGGGCATCACCACGAAGGAATCCAGAATGTATCGATCCCCGTCAAAAAAGCGGAGCGCGGTTGTGACGATTTCGCGCAGCTTGGGACGTGCTAACAGGCATTCGCCATGGCCGGCATCCAGCCACTTTTCCGGCCCATCGCGGAAACGGAGTTCGTATTCCATGACAACTTGATGGTTCCACGGTTGCGGATGATGCTGGTGCCAAACTTCAAGTTCTTCGCGCCATTGCCTGAGCTGCACGTCAGGGATGGAATCGGCAAGACGGAAGGTCACAAAATAAGTGCAGCCTTCCTGCTCCCAATGAGGCAGGTGGCGGCGGGATTTATCGATGGGTAAGTCTGTGGAGAGAGGGAGAAAGGTGGTGGGGGTTAGGTTGGTGGGGTGCTTGGATGAAGAGGGACAGCCGGGACGGGTGTCTGCCACCACAGCCGAGACGGCTGTGCTACCTTGCGCGTGGCTACCTTGCGCGTGGTTACCTTGCGCGTGGCTACTCTGCTCGATACTACAAGCCATGCCCTCGTCGGCGATCTGTTGGAGATGGCCGAGGAACCAGGGATCAATGGCGGTTGCCTCGTGGATTTCCTCCAGCGTCCAACCATTCACGAAAGCGGTTTGGAGCCAGAAAATGCGCTCGGCATTCGGGATCTGGAGCTTGCGGGTGATTTCGTCGCGGGTGGGATTGAGCGGTTCCTTGTTGTCGAAGCCGAAACCCCAACGACCGGTTTCCAGCGAGCGCAGGCACTTCTGCATGGACTCCTTGAAGGTGCGACCGATGGCCATCGCTTCGCCTACGGATTTCATGGAGGTCGTTAGAACCGGATTGGCGGTCGGGAATTTCTCGAAGGTGAAACGCGGAATCTTGGTGACCACGTAGTCGATGGTCGGCTCGAAGGACGCTGGCGTTTCGCGGGTGATGTCGTTAGGGAGTTCGTCGAGCGTGTAGCCAACCGCGAGCTTGGCGGCGATTTTCGCGATTGGGAAACCGGTCGCTTTCGAGGCGAGGGCGGATGAGCGGGAAACCCGTGGGTTCATCTCGATGACGATCATCCGGCCGCTCTTCGGGTCGGTGGCGAACTGGATGTTCGATCCACCGGTTTCCACGCCGATCTCCCGGATCACGGCGAACGACGCGTCGCGCATGATCTGGTATTCACGGTCCGTTAGAGTTTGGATCGGCGCGACGGTGATCGAGTCGCCGGTGTGGACACCGCAGGGATCGAAATTTTCGATGGAACAGATGACCACGCAGTTGTCCGCGCAGTCGCGCATGACTTCCATTTCGAACTCTTTCCAGCCGAGCAGCGACTCGTCGATGAGCACCTCGGAAACCGGCGAGAGATCGAGACCGCGGATGATGATTTCCTCGAATTCCTCGCGGTTGTAGGCAATGCCGCCGCCTTGGCCGCCGAGCGTGAAGGCTGGGCGGATGATGAGCGGAAACGTGCCGATTTCCTCGGCGACTTTCTTTGCCTCGTCCATCGTGTGGGCGATGCCGGAACGCGGCATATCGAGGCCGATCTTGGTCATGGCCTCCTTGAAAAGCTGGCGGTCCTCGCCCTTGTCGATGGCCTCGGCGTTGGCGCCGATCATTTTCACACCGTGCTTCGCGAGCGTGCCGGACTTGAAAAGCGACATCGAAGTGTTCAGCGCCGTCTGGCCGCCGAGGGTTGGGAGGAGCGCGTCGGGTTTCTCGCGGATGATGATTTTCTCCACCACTTCCCGCGTGATCGGCTCGATGTAGGTGCGGTGGGCGAACTCCGGATCCGTCATGATCGTCGCCGGATTCGAGTTCACCAGGATCACTTCGTAACCCTCTTCCTTCAGTGCCTTGCACGCTTGGACGCCGGAGTAGTCGAACTCGCAACCTTGGCCGATGACGATGGGGCCGGAGCCGATAACGAGGATTTTCCGGATCGAGGTGTCTTTGGGCATGGTCTGGGAAGGTTCGGGAAATAGGCCGTCAGCGCGGCTAAATTTCGAGGTGTGTGGCAGGGTTCCCGGACCTTGTAAAGGGCGGGATGCGCGAAGACTGAACAGCCAGCGCGGATGGTTCAACCCCGAACGCGATCACAAATCATCGCCGTCCCGATCCCGGTGGAAGCGCGCTCATTTTCAGCGACTCGGCGGCCTTTTTGCAGGTGGAAGGCGGGCTCTTGCCAATCTCAGCCACCCGCAGATTTCATCCCCGGCACCGGTGGGCGCCAGTTCTTGTCGATGCGTTTCAGGCCGCGGAGGATCTCCTCGATTTTCTTTTCCACTTGGACCTCGGTCGCAGGACCTTGGAATTCATAAATCTTTTCGCTGCCCGAAAACACAGTCACATGGGGCGCCTTGGTGACTCCCTGGGCCTTGGCGAGTTCCGGGGATTGCTTGATGTCCACCCGGTTGACCACGAGGTAGCTCTCATACTTTTTCTTAATGTGGTTCATGACATCGGCGATCTGCTCGCTCGCAGGATCCCCGGGGAGATGGTAATGATTAACGATAAGACGCTTGTCCTGCACCTCAGACTTGGAGCTGGTTTCTTTTTTCTTCGGTGCCGGGAAAAAATACACCCCGGCTACGATGCTGACCGCCAGCACCAGAAAGAAGACCCTTTTGATCACTACGGCACGCTCTTCGTGAGTCACCTTGCCACCATCGTTAAGTTTTCTAAAATATCAATATTATTTACCATCGGTGGGTTTGTAAAACTCCCGAAACTCGGGGGGCAGCGGCATGCCTGCGCCCAGAGAAAGCTGGAATAGATTGGCCATCGCCGCCGCGGCCGCAAGTTTACCGGCCGCACTCGGCGGAGTCATTTCCTTTCCACCTGTGCGGGTTTTCATCGCTGCCCGGACTTCTGGATCACGCTGATAAATACCGAGGATCCGCAACGCCGCCTGCCGGGTGATTTCCTCCGAAGCTCCGGCGTCGGCCGTGACCGCGATGTTGTAGGAAATCAACGCTTCGTCGGGCCGCCCTAGATTCTCGAGGGCGAGACCTTGGCAATAAGCGATCTGCGCCCGCTGGTCACCAGGCAGCCGCATGTTAGAACGCTCCTTCGCAAGCGCTTCCAGCCTCTCCCAACTCTTCGTCCGGACAGCATCCCAAAAGACATAGAGCTCTAACTGCCGTGCCTGATATTCACGCGAAAGCGGACCCTTCGTGAACGTCTGCAACGCCGCAGCCAGTCCCTCCAAATCGCCCTCCTTGCGCAGGCACTCCATTTCATAAAATGCCCCAAGCGTCGAAACGCTGTCCTCCAGTCCCTCGATCGGCCGGTAGCGTTCCTTGACCGCGACGAACCGCGCCCGGGCCTCCGGATACTTCCGCGTCCGGTAAAGATCCATCGCCTCCGTGAAATCGCGCGGCTCGCTCACGAACACCGTAGCCCCATCCTTCAACACGAAATCTAACATATCCTTCGAGCTTCCGGGGATTCGATATCGGACCGACGTCCGCGTGGCGGCGACCAGTTCAATCCGGGTCGACCGGCCCTCATGATCGATCAAGAACGCCTCGGTCCGGAAATCCTGTTTCACCGGAGGGGCGGCATGGCAAATGGCCACTAAGGAAACCACCATTGGCAGCCATCCCGCTTTCCCGGGTATTCTGAAATCCAGTTTCATCGCTGCGGTTGATTTGTTGGGGGCTGCACGCCACCGCTGGTTACGATCGGCTTGATTCCAGGACTCGTCGCGAAGGTCTTCACCGCTTCCTCGACCTCGCGCCACGGACCGAGATCCACCTCCTTCAGCCCGGCGGTTAGACTGCGGGTCCGGTCTAGGTATTTCCATCCACCTTCATAAGCGGTTTGCCGGTCGGTCGGATCCACGCCCTCGCGATTGCGAGTCCACAGCAGCTGCATCCAGCCGCCCATCGCCGGAGCCGATATTTCCACGTCGTCGGTGTGTGCCGACCAAACGCGGGCGTAGGCATCGATCGCCTCATCCGTGCGCTTCAGTTCCTGATAGGCCCGTGCCAGCATCAGGCCCAGCTGCGGAATGAATGCCGGAGATTCCGAGCCGCCGCTGTCCAGATAGAGAACCGCCTGCCCAGCTGCTTTGGTGAAATCTCCCTTGGCCATCAGCGATTCAACCATTCGGAAACGGGCATAGCCGCGCTCCGCCGCGATTTTGGATTCATCACCTGCTTTCCTGAAATCGTCGATTCCTTGGTCGATTTCCGCCGCCACCGTGGAACGAACCCGGATATCGGCGCGCCCGATCAATGCGGCGGAGGCCGCCACCGGATCTTTCCGGCCTATCGCCTCATCATAGAAACCCAGTGCCTCGCGGGGCGTCGAGGTGTAGAGCCGCAGGTGATCGCCCAGCCGCACCAATGACTGAGGATCGAGGTCGCCTGGCGCGAAGTCGGCCTTCATTTTCTGATAGAGCATTTTGACTTTTCCCAAAGCCGCCGTCTTGCGGGTGTCATCCTTTCCCGCTCGCGCTTCCTTTTCATAAGCGCCGATGATGGCCAGCCGAAGATGTGCCTGCGCCACCTTGTCGGGCGGATCGCTCAGTGGAAAACTTTCCAACTGTTTTTCTAACGACTCCGGCCCGTGGCTGCTGAGGTAAGCCCCGGCGTAGGTGTCGATCAGCAGGGCCGCTTCACTCGGATCACCGCCGCCTTTCGCGGCGATTTCCAATAGGCGTTCCAGCGCCTCTTCGCCGCGGCCAGCCCTAACGTAGGCCGGCACCTGAGCCACGGCGACTCGCGTCCGCAAGAGTGAACCCTCCGCGTATTCTTTCCAATAACGGTCCGCATAGGAAACTGCATCCTTCATCCACTTCATCGCATTCCCGCCATCACCCGCATTTACTAACACCTCCACCAACCGGCATAGCGCTTCCCCTGCGGCGGGGCGGTCATTGCTGATTTCGGCGGCCTTCAATGCCATCTGATAGGCCTTCTCCGCCCCGCCGGCATTTCCCATCGAGGACTCGACATCTCCGAGTAAATTGAGCGCACGGACATTCACCTCACTATCAGGAAAATCCTTGATCAGCCGGTTCAGCTTTGCGAGTGCCGCTTCCTGCTGGCCCGAGACCAGATGCACGGCGGCACGTTCATAAATCGCAGGGGCAAGCCACGGATTTTCCGGATGTGCTGCTAGAAATGCATCGAGCCGCGTGGCTGACAATTCCCACTCCCCGAGACGGGCCGCATTGCACGCCTGATAGAAAGCCGCCTCCACCGCATGATCGCCTGCAGGATACAATCCCACATGCCGGTCCAAGGTCTCGCGAGCCTTGTCGTGCGCCCCGGAGTTGAAATACGAAACCCCTAGGATGAAGAGGCACCATTCATGTTCCGGAGTCCCTTCCCGTAACCCTTCCAGCATCGGACCGGCGATGGCGATGCGCATCCCCGCATCACCTCCTGACTCCAGCGACGTGAGAATGAGCCGCCGCATCTCATTGACCTTTCCGGATTGGGGGAAATCCTTAAGAAACACGGCTCCGGCACGCCGGACTTCCGTTCCCCATCCGATCCGCGCGGCCACCCGGACCAGATTGAACAGGTTCTCCTCGTGCTTCTCCGCTCCCGGATAATACGATTCCATCTGCTGATAGGCCGCGAGGGCACCCGGAAAATTTCCGCTCGCCTCATGGATGAAAGCAACGGCCGCCAGCTTGATCGGTTCCGTCGCCCGCTTGCCGCGGCGGTCCGCCTCGAACGCCGCGAGGTCTTCCTCCAGCTTCACCCGCGAAAGTGTCACGCCATCCAGCTCGATCACGGCCGCGGCACCCATCGCCTTCAACCGCGCGCGGACGTCGTCGATCGCGACATCCGTGGATGGAATAAACTGATAGAGTGCCAATGCCGCACGCCGCAGGCCCGCCCCGATGGCGTCACCGGCGAGCTTCATGAAAACCGGCGAGAATTGATACATCTCGTAGGCCCCTGAGGAAAGGCCGCCACGGTTTTTCCCGATGAAATCCAGCAGCGCCTGCTCGTTTTTCGCTCTGATGGCGGCACCGACCAACTCCTGAAATCCGGCCATGATTCCGAGAGGCGGTGTCGGAAACGTCGTCCGGTTCCGGATGGCAATCTCCAAGTTCTCGCTGCCTTTCACGATGTTGCCGAGCTTGTAATGGCAGATCGCCAGATTTACCTGATAGGAACCCTGCGGGAACTTGTCGCGCAACCGGTCACGCTCGTTGATGAATTTCGCGAACCGCGCGAGCGCCACCTCCCACTCTTCCGCTCCCATCGCGGACTCGGCCCATTTGAGCAGCGCCATTTTATGATCGATGTTGCCGCCGTCCTTCACAGCTTTTCCATTCGGGAAATCCCGATAACAGGTCTCAAACGACGCCATCGCCTCCTTCCACCGCTTCAGCTTCATTTCACACAGACCCTTCCGATAGAAAATGATCCCGAACTGCGGACCGTATTCGCGCAACGGCCGACCACCGCCAAACCGGGCGATCGCCTGCGTGTTCAGGTCCAGAGCCCGTTCCCAGGCTTGCTGCTCCATCGCCGCGCGGGATTCGGTCGCCAGAGTATCCAACGTCATCTCCTGCGAGTGCGCCGAACCCACGCACCACAGCGACAGGGCGCAGGCCCTTGCCAAAATCGCAGGATGGGAGAAGCGGAACGTCATGGCGGCGGATCGGATTTCACGCGGGATCATTTGCGCTTCACCAAGACTCGCCATTCAAATCGGGCTCGCAACTCCAATTCTCCGCAGTGAAGCACGCCGGGGCGCGCCGGGCGCAAATTCACTCTTGATCTGTTCGGGTGCTCGCCCTTTTCCCGCTGCTGCGGGAAATCTTGGAGACCTCGCGGGCCGGCCGGGATACGCCGCCCGCCCAACCCAGAGCTCGCATCCTCGATCGCCACGGCGGTTGTCAGCGGTCTAACGATAGATCTTCGTAACCGCGTCACTTGAGCATGAGAATGGCGCGGAACTCCTCCTGATACCAATTTTCAAAACCAATGTGACGAGCTGATCTGGCGCGGCATGCTTGAAAATAAGGGGAATGGATCTCCGGTCCATTCTCTTCGGTCATGTGAGAAGGACAGAAGGGACCGGAGATCCCCCTCAGCCCATGTGCGGATTCGATCATGAAAGCCCCGAGGAATGCCTACGATTCATAAATTCAAGCAATCCCCGCCAGACACCGATCCGATCATCGATCCATCCAGGGATTTTTTTCTAATTCATCGATCCATGACCTCCCGTGAATCAGCGGCTTGGGTATCCGATCCCCATTTCTAGACCACCTGTGGCACCGCCATCACCTCCAACAGGCGACAATTGGCCTGCCGGTTGCTGACTGCAAAAGATTTCACCTCTCCCAGCCCATGCACGGAGCCGAAATCCTTGCCGCCAATCTGAATCCCCTACCGTCAAAATCGTTCCGCCGTCCCCCGATGCTCCCGCTTCCCCTCACGCCCTCGAATCTCCCAAATCCATCGTCCCGCCCCAGCCTCGCCGGGCCTCCCGCAAGTTCGACGGAACGTCATTTCCCCAGCCTCCAGCCTGATCGCGGTGCCAATCCATCCGCCCCACCGCTGGCCGTTTGAGTCGAAATCGTTGCCGAAATGTTTACCACCCGCCCGCGAAGCAGCCGCCATTCTCCCCGCGCCTCCCGTTCTTCCCGCCCATTGGGAAACCGTCGGGATCCCTTCCATTCTTTCTCCATCTGACTCCTGACCTCCGACCTCCGACTTCTGACCTCTGACCTCTGACCTCTGACCACATTTCAGCTTTCCAATTTCAACTTTCAGCTTCTTCCCACCTCCACCGCCATGCCTACACCCACCGCTTCCGCCCTGAATCCGCCATCCGGTTTCCGCCATCCGCTTTCCTTCCTGAAATCCGTTCTGTTTTTGCTCGTGGCGGTTGGGTCGTTCTTTGCAACAGCGCAGACCGGATTAGGCCAAATTACCGAGACATTTTCAAGTTGGACATCCCAAGGATCTTACGGGTCATACAGTCAGGCAGGGAGCGGTGGAACTTGGACAGGGGCCGCCGTGATCGTCGCACCCACAGGCACTGCTAACGGAACAGGCTCCACAGGATACGTCCAACTTCAGTCTGTGAATGGCATATTGACTTTGCCAAATATCGGTTCGGGCGGTGTTGGAACTATCACGATCCAAGCCAGGGTATCTAGTTCAAGCGGAGGTTTTTCAATCGAGAAAAACATTAACGGAGGTGGATGGACATCGGTGCAAGCTTTCACAAGCAGTTCCACTACGGGAGTTCAGTTTCAGGCAACGGTCAACGACACGAGTGCCAATCTTCAACTTAGAATTAACAATACAGGCGGCTCGAGCGGTAGAGTTTTATATGTTTATGATGTCGCTACGACTGTCGCTACCACTAGCCCACTAATCAGCACCTCCGGAACTCTTAGCGCCGTCAATACCACTTACGGAACCGCGTCAGCTACACCTACCACCTTCGCAGTTTCAGGCTCTAATCTCACTGGGAACCTCACCGTAACTCCTCCCTCCGGTTTTGAGATTTCGACCACTGCTGGCTCGGGCTACGCGACTAGCTTAACTCTCACGCCCACCAGCGGAACGGTGAGTTCCACGACGATCTATGTTCGCTTGGCGGCCACCACCGCTGCCGCCGCCTATTCTGGCAACGTCTCGATCTCCGGGGGTGGCGCGACAACCGTCAATGTGGCAACCACCTCAAGCACGGTCGCGCAGAAGGCGCTGACGATCACCGGCCTAACTGGTGCAAATAAAGTCTATAATGCCACGACAGCCGCCTCATTCACCGGGACGCCTGCTCTCTTTGGTTTTGTCAATGGCGACACAACTTCGACGGTCGTGCTGGGAGGCACACCGAGCGCAACTTTTGCAAGTAAAACGGTTGCGACGGCTAAAGTGATCACAGTCACCGGCTACACCATCAGCGGATCCAGTGCCGTGAATTACACAGTCGCGCAGCCTACTGGCCTCACCGGAAACATCACTACGACTCCGCTAACCGTCACTGGAGCAATTGCATCGAATAAAGTCTATAACCGCTCGACCGCGGCCACCATCGCCGGAGCTACGCTCTCAGGCGTGATCAGCGGCGATACGGTGACGGTTAGCGGGAGCGGCACCTTTGCCGACATCAATGTCGGCACAGCAAAACCTGTCACTGCGGCACTCACCCTTGGTAGCACTGATGCTGTCAACTATACCTTGACACAGCCTACTGGCTTAACGGCCGACATCACTGCGGTGAACCTGACTCTTACCTCTCCAACCGCAAGTAAGGCTTATGATGGAACCGCTTCTGCAACCGTAACAGGCACCCTGTCGGGCATCGTCAGCGGTGACAGTAGCAATGTCTCGTTCTCCAGCACGGGTGCTACCTACAACAATGCGAATGTCGGCACCGGCAAGGCGATTACAGCGACCATCGTACTCACGGGCACCAACGCTGGCAACTACACCATCAGCCAGCCGTCGGGAGTGACGGGGGCCATCACTGCCAGGGCCTTGGCAGTCTCCGGCTCCAGTGCGGCATCCAAAGTATATGACGGGACAACGGTCTCAGGGACGATCACGGTTGGCACGATCACTGGCTTCATTGGTAGCGAAACAGTAACTGCAACCGGAACAGGAACGGC
>JBBQDJ010000101.1:0-10208 GCA_038319595.1 Verrucomicrobiales bacterium | reverse complement strand
AGCGCCATGAATTCGATGGTCCGAACGGCACCAAGCAGCTTCACGAACATCATGCCGCCGGTGGTGCCCATGAGGCTGGTGCTCACGAAGGCGCGGAGCATGCGGATGGCAAGGAAGCGGATAAGGCCGCGCATTGAGCGGGTTTTCTCGGGTGCTATACGGCTCCGATTGACGGAGATGCATGTCCGGTGGTGGTTGCGGCGTCTCGCCGCAATGCTAGTCCCCATCCGCTGCCCTTCACATTGAATCTGATAGAACGCTAGTGGCGTGTGAAATTTAAATGGTGGGATAAGGAGGCACGACCTTACTGTCGTGCTGCCAATGGCTGGTGGACGAAAAGTGCTTCGCGCGGCTCATTACTCACCGCATTGGCTCGGTGGACAGTAAGGTCCACCCTCCTTATCCTGTCTGCGAATTTGAATTTCACATGACGCTTGTAACAGAGGCTTCCGATGCCATCGGCTCCGGAGATCACTTCCTCCGGCGATAGCTGAGAAAGCATTCGCCGAGATCGGGGCGGGGGGCGAAGTGGCTGATTTCGAAATCGACGGATTTCGGCAGAAAATCGCCGGGGATGCCGGTGATGGTGGGGGCTTGGAGGCCGCCGAAGAGGGTGTGACCGGCGAGCGTGAGGTGAAAATCGTCGATAGCGTCGATCGCCGCGAGGGCGCGGATCAAGGTGCCGCCGCCTTCGCAGTGGAGGTGCTGGACTTGGTAAGTCGAGGCGAGACGATCGAGGAATTCACTCAGGGTCTGGCGGTGGACGGTGATTTTACCCTCCAGCTCGGCGGGAAGGTCGGGGGATTCCAGACCGGTGACGAGGAGGTGGATGTCGCCGCCGGGAGTGGTGAAGATGGGGTGGGTGGGATCGAGGATGCCGCTTTTGGAAACGATGCAGCGGAGGGGATTTCCTGGAGCGGTCAGGGTCATGCGATCGGCCTCCAGGGTGCCGCGGCCGATGAGCAGGGCATCGGCATTTTTCCGGAGATCCAGCAGGCGGGCGTGGTCTTCGCGGGAGGTCCAGCCGGAGGGGATGCGTTGGGCAGAGGAAATTTTTCCATCAGCGGAGATCGCGAGATTGGCGGAAACGCGGGGACGAGGCATGGCCGAGATTTCCGCAAACCGGCTGGGGATGCAAGAATCCCTGATATTTCGCCGGACATCCCGCTCTTGCCAAATGCCCGTGAGCCGTTCATGGGAGTTGCGCCTCCGGCGGTCCTCCACATTCTATGACTCTTCAGATCGGCCTCACCCTTGCGGTGATTCTCATCACACTCATCGCCTTCATCCGCGAGTGGGCGGCGCCGGATGTGATCGCGCTCTCGGTGCTCTGCTTGGTGGTGGCGCTCGGCTTGGTGGAGCCGGGGACAATGACCGATGTCTTCAAAAACGAGGCCCCACTGACCATCGCCGCTTTGTTTGTGATCGGCGGCTGTCTGGAGAAATCTGGGGCGGTGGATCACATCGGGCGGGCGCTGCGGGACCGGCTGTCAGGAAATACCCGGATGGCGATCCTGGCGTTCTCTGTGATCACGGCGATTTTCAGCGCGTTCATGAACAACACCGCCATCGTGGCGATCATGCTGCCGGTGACGCTGGGTTTCGCCCGCTCGAAAAACATCGCCGCGTCGCGCCTGCTGATGCCGCTTTCCTACGCTTCGATCCTTGGCGGCTGCTGCACCTTGATTGGCACCTCCACGAACATTCTGGTGAATGGCACGCTCCGCGACATGGGAATCAGGCCGATGACGATGTTTGAACTGGCTCCGCTGGGCATCCCTCTGGCCATCGCTGGTATTGCCTACCTAACGATTTTCGGCCCGAAAATCATACCCGCGCGTTCGTCGATCACCGGGACGCTGGAAATCGACAGCCGGACCTCGCCGCTCTATCACCTGTTGATCGGCGAAAGTTCTAATTTGATCGGGAAATCGCTCTCGGAAACGCCGTTGGCGGACCGCTCGCTTGGGATCCATGTGATGGAAGTCCGCCGCCGCGGGGCGCGCTTGATGATCCCGCTGTCGAAGATCAAGGTGGAGAAAAACGATCGATTCCTCGTCGCGATCCACCGCCGCCGGGGAGGTGCCGCCAAGCCTGACGTTTTGTTTACTTCCATCGGCGCGCAGGTGCTTTCCACCGTGGACGGCATCGTTTCCGAGCTGGTGGTGCGCGATGAGTCCTCACTGCTTGGCAAGACGCTGGCGGAGGCGGATTTCCGCCAGACTTACAACTGCGTCGTGCTCGCGCTCCATCGCAACGGAGTCAACATCACCAGTCGGATCGCCGAGCTTTCCATGGAGATCGGTGACACGTTGTTAGTGATCACGGCGTTGAATAATCTCGAAGCACTGGACGCCACACGGGACTTTATTTTGACCGACTCGCCGGAGGATCTTCCGGAAGAGGTCCATGCGAAAAAAGTGACACCCCACGTCATCATTTCATGGGTGGCACTCGTCGGCGTGGTGCTCACGGCAACATTGTCGGACGTGTTGCATGGCTTTTTCCCGGTGATTCCGGTGGTGCCCATTCATTACGCGGCGATGGTGGGTGCGTTGTTGCTACTATGGCTGAAAGTGATCTCACCGCGTGAGGCCTATGCGAGCATCGACTGGCAGGTGCTGCTGATGCTTTACGGTTTGTTAGGGCTCGGCATGGCGATGAAGGATACCCATACTGCCGAGTGGCTGGCGCGGGAGTTGGTGAACGTCACGGAGCATTTCGTCTCGCCGCAGAACCTTCCGATCGTGCTACTGTGGTTGGTTTTCCTGCTGACGATCTGCCTCACCGAGGTTCTGTCTAACAACGCCACGGCGGTGATGCTGGTGCCCATCGTGTTCACCCTCGCCCATGAGTTGAAAGTGGACCCGCGACCTTTCCTGATGGCGGTGACCGTGGCGGCATCGACCGCGTTCGCGCTGCCGATGGGCTATCAGACGCACATGATGGTCTACGGTCCGGGTGGTTATAAATTCACGGACTTCCTCAAGGTCGGCATCCCGCTGAACCTGATCTGCTGGGTGATTTCCTGCCTACTGATCCCGCACATCTGGCCGTTCTAACGACCGGATTTTTCACAGCGAGACGTCCACGGTCAAATCGCCGCCGAGGCATTCGATCGCGGCGATGAGCACTTCCGTTGCGGTGTTTTCCGGGATCGAAATCACGCCATGGGCGCGGAACATCGGGTGGCCACTCATCGGCGCGCTTTCGAGGCCGGTGGTGAGCTCCTCGATATTGCCTCCGGCATTGGCGACGGCGGCGGAAAGCTCGCGGACGATGCCCGGGCGGTCGTTGCCGACGACGTCCACGATCAGGGTGCGGCGAGTGATGGATTCATCCTCCTGCTCGCGGACCGCAGTGATGGTCAGGCCGGAACTGCCGGGGGATTGAAGTTCCCGGATGAGGGCGTCTACCGTGTCCGGCGCGCACTCGATGCGGACAATTCCGGCGAATTGCCCTGCGAGGCGGGCCATCCGGCTTTCCAGCCAGTTTCCGCCGTGGCTGGCGACTGTTTCGGCGAGTGAACTGACGAGGCCGGGGCGGTCGCTGCCGAGCACGGTCATAACGAGGTAGGATTTCATGATGTCGAGAAAAGCAGAGTGGATTCGAAATGCCACAGGTTTTTCATTTTTCCACTAGGACGGCCTTTCAACTGCTTTGATTTTCTTCCCTCCGGTCTTGTGGACTTCTGAAAAGCCATTCAGCATGCGCCCGAATCGAACGATCACCTCCTCATGGCCAACGAACACCCGTTTCAACATCTCTTCGAAACCCTCGGCCGGACACCTCTCGCCCATGCGGAGTCGGTCAACCGTCAGGCCTATGAGGTGCTGTCCGACATTCTGGACGTCCCGGTGGAGAAATCGGGACGCTGCATCCTTCTCCGTGCGCCGCGGGCGGGGCACGGCAAGACCCATTTGCTCTCGCGCATCCAGCATCAGATGGGTGGGACCCACGAGTTCATCCCGCTGCATGCCTCGTTCGGCTGCCGGATCGACGCGGCCTCGGTGATCGACGACACGCTGCGCTGCCTCGTCAAACAACTGCCGGCATCCGGTGGCTTGTGTGTGCTGGATCTGGTGACGCGGCGGCTTTTCGCCTCGGCGCTGCAGCCATTGGTTGGCTCGGGCGAGGTGCCGTGCCAAGACCGGGAGGGTGCGTTGGCAGCCCTGCGGTTGCGGCCCGTCGAAACCTTTGACTTTCATCACCCGAACGCGGTGACGGCCCACTGGGCGCGGGAAAATTTCGAAGTCCTCGGCCAACGGCTGAGTCTTGAACTGGCGCAGCGGGCCGATCTCCCCGTGCGGGAAGTGGCATTCTGGGTGGATGCCTTGTTTCGTTTCGCCGCGTCCCCCTTGGACAACTCGAACCGGGTGAGGATTCTGGCGGATACCGTTCACGAAGGAACTGGCGGGGAAATGGAACGTCTGGAAGCGCTTCTCGGTTTAGTCACTCAACTGATGCGGGTGGTGTTGGTGGCGGATGATCTCGAGGGATTTTCGTCCGATGAAACCGCCGCGCTGCGTTTCGGTGCGTTTCTCGGTGGTCTCCGGCAGACAGTGGATCGCCTCGATGTGATCCTGTCCTTGAATTTGGACATCTGGGAGAGTGCGTTCGTGCCCCGCTTGAGTGGCGGTCTGGCGGACCGCTTGTCGGAAATCGTGGTGGAACTGGAACCACTCACGGAGACCGAAATGGCTGCGCTCCTCGATTCGCGGGTCCCAGGACTGGGTGGCAAGGTGCTGGAACGCATCGACATCGGTAGCTCAGGAAGTCATGCGCGGGGGCTGATCCGGGCCGCGGGGATGGCCTGGCTGAAAGCGACTGCGATGGACACGGCTCCTGCCGTCGTTCCGGCTCCCGCTGTCGTGTCGCCGCCCGTCTCGGCACCGATCTCTCAAGTGGTGGCGGCGGCCCCGCCGGTTTTCGCCCCTCCTGAGGCGGTTTCGCCACCCGCTCCTGAAGCTCCGCCGGTTTTGGAAGAAATGACTGCTCCCGTGATGGCTCCAGCGGCCGTTTTCACGCCGGTGGCTCCCATCGTGGCTGATGCCACCCCCTCCTGGCCGACTCCAGAATTCTCACCGCCACCGACGGTGCAAATCGAAGCAACGGATCCGCCGATCGAAATTCCGCAGCCGGCCGCGCAAGCTGGCTTGTTTTTTCAACCGGAAACGGCGCCCACTTGGAACCCGCCCGCTCCGGTCTCCGATCCGGTGGCGCTCCAGCCTCCGGTGGACTCGCCATTTCAAGTTCCGCCGCCATCGATGGTGCCGGAGCCCGTTGAATTCCAACCTGCCGTTCACGAACCTTCCATGTTTGAACCGGTCACAGAACCAGTGGCGTTGCAGCCTCCGTTTGTCCCGGGACCCGTTGATTTTCAGCCTGCCGCTCAGGAACCTTACGCCTTCAATCCTCCTCCCAGTGAGCCGGATTTCCAAGCACAGGCTGCCTCGCCATTCGCACCCTCGCCGCCAACCTTCGTTTCAGCGGAACCCGAGCCGCCCGCTGCGTTTTCCCAAGGGCCATTCCAGCCGGTCTCCGAGTCACCGTTCCAGCCAGCTCCTCACGAGCCCTATACGTTCAATCCGCCGCCCACGCAGCCGGAACTCCAGCCTCAAGCGGACTCACCGTTTCAAGCGGTGCCTTCTCCATTCATCGCTGCCCCATTCGCCCCGCAGGAGCCGATTTACCCACAGGAGACCTTCCAGCCCGCGAGCGAGTCACCCTTCCAAGCTGCCGCCCCGCTGTTCACTCCGGCGGAGTCTGCTACGGCCTTCCAACCGGCTCCGGAACCCGATCCTGTCGAACCCTTCGTCCCGTTGGAGGCGACTCCGCCACCTTCTGCCGCAGACACCGATCGCGTCGACGATCTGCTCCGCCAATTCCGCGAACGCTACGGTCGCGGGAGCTTGTGAAAATTTTCACAAACCCCTTGCGGAATAGCTCCCCATGGGCGTTTCTTTCCCCGGCAAATCAGGCATGAGCACCACTACCCAAGAAATCGAGGCCCCCGACACCATCGCCCGCGCCGCCCGTGCTGCGGAGTCCTACCACGAGGAAACGGATGACCTAGTGGGGGAGCGCATGGTCCTCAACATGGGCCCGTCCCACCCGGCGACCCACGGGGTGCTCCGCCTGATTTTGGAACTCAACGGCGAAATCATCCATTCCGCCGACCCTGACGTCGGCTTCCTCCATCGGGGCGACGAGAAAATCGCGGAGAACATGCATTATAACCAGTTCGTGCCCTACACGGACCGATTGGACTATCTCGCTCCTCTTGCGAACAACGTCGCCTACGCCTGTGCCGTTGAGAAACTGATGGGCTGGACCTTGCCCCCGCGTGGTCAAGCGCTGCGCGTCCTCTGCTGCGAACTGGCCCGGATTTCCTCCCACATGTTAGGGGTCGGCGTCTGCGCCATGGATGTCGGTGCGATGACGGTTTTCCTCTATACCTTCACCGAGCGGGAAAAAATCTATAACTTGTGCGAGCAACTCACCGGTGCCCGCTTCACGACATCTTATACCCGGGTCGGCGGTCAACTTCGCGATATGCCGCATGGTTTCGAAGCCTCCGTCCGCCAGTTTCTCGATGAGTGCCTCGTTACCATTGGCGAAATCTCGAAGCTGTTGGACAAAAACAAGATCTTCCTCGACCGCATGGTCGATGTTGGCGTGATCAGCCGCGAGTCCGCCATCGCCTGGGGCATGACCGGGCCTAACCTCCGCGCTTCAGGTGTTCCGCGCGATCTCCGCAAGGACAGTCCTTACCTCGGTTACGAGAAATACCAGTTTGACGTGCCCATCGCCGACGAAGGTGATTGCTACGCCCGCTATCAAGTCCGGATGGAGGAAATGCGCCAGGCCATCTTGCTCTGCCGCCAAGTCCTCGACACCATGCCGGACGGACCGATCAACCTCGCCGACTCCAAGAGCATACTGCCTAACAAGGAGCGCGTCGGGATGTCCATGGAGGAACTCATCCATCACTTCATCATTTCCACCCAGGGTATCGATGCCCCCGCCGGAGAAGTTTATTTCGCGGCGGAAAACCCCAAAGGCGAGCTCGGTTTCTATATCCACTCCAAGGGCGGCGGTGTCCCGTATCGCCTGAAAATCCGCAGCCCTTCGTTCTGTAATCTCTCCATTACCTCCAAGTTGCTCCCCGGCCACATGGTGTCCGACATCCCGGCCATTCTCGGGTCGCTCGATTTTGTGATGGGCGAGTGCGACCGTTAATGTATCAATCTTCCCCTATGAAAACGCTACTTACTGGTTTGATTGGAGTTTCACTCGCCAGCCTCGCCCCTGCGGCGATGGAAACCTGGACGAATAAGAGTGGTAAATCGATTCAACTCGACCTCGTCAAGGTGATCGAAAAGGACGGTGAAGTGGCCGGGGAATTCCGGATGGCCGGTGGCCGAACCGCTACCATCAAAGCCTCGGAGCTTGCTGAAGCGGATGCCAAGCGCTTGTCCGAAGCGACGCCCACGGCAGCGCCTACTGCTGCCGCTCCCGCAGCCGGACAGGCCAGCGTGTTTGACAAGGTGTTCGACGGCGATCTCGTCAAACTCAACGGCAAGTCTCTCAAGACCTGCAAGGACGCGACCAAACCTTCCAAGTATTACCTCTTCTACTACACCGCCTCGTGGTGCGGTCCTTGCCACAAATTCACCCCGTCGCTGGTCGAGTTTTATAACAAATACAAACCTGCCAACACCGAGTTCGAGCTGGTGCTCATCACCTCCGACGATAGCGAAGCCGCCATGGACGGTTACGCCGCAGAAATGAAGATGCCTTGGCCGCAGCTCAAGTTGTCCAAAGTCGGAAAATTCAAAAAGGAGTTTGCATATCCAGGCGGCGGAATCCCCAATCTCGTGCTGACCGACCTTGAGGGCAAGCTCATCAAGGGTAGCTACGAAGGAAAGAACTATGTGGGTCCCACGGTCGTGATGAACCACCTGGCCACCCTCCAGAAAAAGTAAGCCGGGACGCCGCGCGCCACCGATCCTAACACATCCATGTCCCACCCGACCCTGTCCACGCTCGAAGAATCCGTCGCCTCGCACGAGACACCCGGCAGCCAGTTCTATCAACCGTTCGCAGTGACCGCCGAGCTTGAGGCGGCAGCGGATGAGCGCATTTCGCATTACCCGGAAAGCAAGCGCTCGGCGACTCTGCCGCTGCTTCACATCGTCCAGCACAAGTTCGGATTCATCTCCGCTCCGGCCATCGAGTGGGTGGCTAACAAACTCGGCATCGAACCAATCAAGGTGCTCGAAGTAGTGACCTTCTATCCGGGTTTCCGTCAGTCCGCGCCCGGAAAATTCCACATCCGCGTCTGCCGCACGCTTTCCTGTGCCATGGGTGGCAGCTACGAGTTGATGGAACGCCTTTGTGAGCTCACCGGCATTGATCGTTCCGCCAGCGATTCGCATCACCACCCGGTCACCGTTTCGCCCTGCGGGAAATTCTCCGTCGAATTTGCTGAGTGCCTCGCCTCCTGCGGCAGCGCGCCGGTTTGTCTAGTGAACGATGATTTCCACGAAGCCGTCGCTCCCGGAAAGGCCGAAGAACTCCTCGCCAAATACGCGCAGGGAGTGTAAAGGATTACCATGTCCGCGGCCACTTTGGAAATGCTGGCTTATCCTGATCTTCCGCTGAGGTTGGTCAAGGCGCGGCGTTTTCTCGATCAAGAGGCGGAGAAACGCGAACAATTCCGCGACGCCATCCTGCCTCATGAGAAAGGCGAATTTATCAACGGAGAGACGATCATGCATTCCCCAGCCCGCCACTCTCACAATCATGTCAGTTCACTGATCAACAGTGTTTTAGGCACCTACGTGAAGGTGAATTCACTTGGGTTTATCCTCTATGAAAAAGTCCTATGCGGCTTTTCGCGCAACGATTACGAACCCGACATCATCTGGTTCGGTCCAGAAAAAGCGGCGTCTCTCACGCCGGAGACGATGGTTTATCCCATCCCAGACTTCATCATCGAAATCCTCTCACCGTCCACCGAGAGCCGTGATCGCGGCGTAAAGCTGGATGATTATGCCGCCCATGGAGTGAAGGAATACTGGATCATCGATGCCGACAAACGGACCGTCGAACAATATCTCCTCGCCGATGATGCGGAGGAGTATCACCTCGCGGAAAAACTCAGCCATGGCGATATCGAGCCATTCAGCTTTCCGGGCTTGGCGATCCCGCTGGCCGCGTTTTTTGAAGATGCGGCCAACCTCGCTTTTCTTCGTTCGCTGCTTTAAGGCGAGCGCATTTTGGCAAAATTGGGTTTTGCGCGGGACGTTTTCCTGACAATACTGGGGCAGGAAATTTTTCGCATGATCACCTACACCAAGCAACCGCACGCCCGCGAGTATCGGCTCATTTTCAAGAATGTGGATCGCGAGGGCTGGGACCCTTCCATCGAGTGCTACCTGCGTGACGGCGGTTACGAGGATCTGAAAAAGGCGTTCGCCATGCAGCCCAAGGACATCACCGAAGAGGTGAAGAAGTCCGGCCTGCGCGGCCGGGGCGGCGCGGGTTTCCCGACTGGAATGAAGTGGACCTTCATCCCACCGAACAACACCAAGCCGGTCTATCTGATCTGCAACGCTGACGAGTCCGAGCCCGGCACCTTCAAGGATCGCTACATTCTCCATCAGGATCCGCACCAGCTCGTCGAGGGAATGGTCATTTCTTGTTTCGCAGTCGGTGCCAAGGTGGCTTACATTTACATCCGCGAGGAGTTTCCCGATGCCGCGCTCATCGTTGAGCGGGCGATCGAAGAAGCGCGCGCCCACAATTTCCTCGGCAAAAACGTGTTAGGCTCCGGCGCGGATGTCGAAATCTACGTCCACCGCGGCGCGGGTGCCTACATCTGCGGTGAGGAAACCGGCTTGATCGAGTCGCTCGAAGGCAAGCGTCCTTACCCACGGATCAAGCCGCCGTATTTCCCTGCGGCACTCGGCCTTTATATGTGTCCGACCATCGTCAACAACGTCGAGTCGCTCTGCCATGTGAAACACATCATCCGGATGGGGGGCGATGCCTATGCCGGGCTCGGCGTGCCGCGCAATACCGGCACCCGCATCCTGTGCGTCTCGGGCGATGTCCGAAACCCCGGCTACTTCGAGATCGAGGTCGGCAAACTCACGATGCGCGAGTTGCTCTACGACCTGTGTGGCGGGCCGAAAGACGGC
>JBBQDJ010000100.1:0-10236 GCA_038319595.1 Verrucomicrobiales bacterium | reverse complement strand
GATTTCCCGAACAATGGAGCACGCCATCATCTGCCCATTTCCAAGTATCAGGCGCGCCATTCACGGGAATGAAGTCATTCTTGCCCATCGTCACCCAGCCTGCGGATGATAAATCTGGAGCCTTTTCTTCTGCCGTTGCGGCAAGGGTGGAAACAGCAAGTAAGAGCGCGAGTAATTTTGTTAGTTTCATGATTGATAAAATGTTAGTTCCGCCACAGCCAACGCAGGGTGTCTGGGAAGATAGCGCCGCCCAGTTTTCCTTCGTGACCACCGTGGCCCCAGACGTAGCGGTAGTCGTATTTCGCAAACTTGAGCGCGGCCTCCATCTGCATGTTCCCGAGCGGCCATGAGCCGTGCTCGTTATCGAGATCGTGGATGCCATCCTGGAAAAACGCCCGGATCGGCTTCTTCGGTGTCTTGCGGATCATACCCGGATAGACATCGCCGCCGCGGATGTTCGTGAAAGAACCGATTTGTGAGATCACCTTGCGGAACGCGTCGGGTCGTTGCCAAGCGACGGTCCACGCACAGATCCCGCCGGAGCTCATGCCGCAGATCGCACGTTGGTCGGGATCGTTTGTTAGGTTGAGCGTCTTGCCAACTTCCGGCAGGATTTCCTCTAGCAAAAAACGGGCGTAGGCATCGGACAAGGTGTCGTATTCGACGCTGCGGTTACTAGATTTCCAAGGCTCCTTGGGCAACTCCGCCGCGAGATGGCCTGGGTTGATGAAGATGGCGATGATCGGCGGGATCACTCCGGCGTGGATCAGGTTGTCCAGCACCACCGGCACGCGGAACTGGCCGGTGGGATTCGCGTAGTTGTGGCCGTCTTGGAAAACGATGAGGGAGGTCGGCTTTTTCGGATCGTATTGTGCGGGCTGATAGACCGAGTAGGCGCGGATCGTTCCGGGAAAAACCTTTGAGTTCTTCCACACGAAATCGGTTACTTTTCCTTTGGGAACGCCCTCCTTCACCATCGAGTCAGGTCCCAGTTCGGGCGCAGGCATTTCCGGCAGAGAAAGCACCGGAGACGTCTCTTGCGCGCACAAGAGGATCGGAAAAAGACTGAAAAGCAGGAGGGCCTTGGTCATCCGACCTAAACGAGTGCCCAGGTTCTGTTTCTTTCAGCCCAGTCAGGGCCGCATCGGGTTAAAAAATGCGCCTGGCTGGACGAACTACCGTTCCGGCCAGGCGATGACGGGCGCATGGCCATCCTAGATCGGATGCCGCGAGTCCATCTGGTTGCGGCCATCGATCAACGCGCCATTTCCCCCGTCCGACGACGAATTATCCCGTGTTTCGGCGCGAACAACAGCGATGCGACAAACACGAACGCTTGCACCAGCACGATGCAGCCACCGGTGGAGGCGTCGATGTGGTAGCTGATGAATATCCCGACCAGCGTGGAGCACACCGCGGAGAACACGGCGATGGCCAGCATCCGATCAAACCGATCAGTCCACAGGTGGGCGATGCTACCGGGCGTCACCAGCATGGCGACTACCAAGATGATTCCAACAGCTTGCAGCGAAACCACAATGGCCAGCGACAACAACGACAATAATAGATAGTTTAAAAATCGATCTGGTAGTGCCATCACCCGCGCCTGGCCGGGATCGAAGCAAATGAGCAGCAGGTCGCGGCGAAGCGCCAGCGTCACCGCTAATACAATCCCACCCATCACCAAGGTCTGCACGACTTGGGCTGGCGTGATGCCGAGGATGTTTCCTACCAAGATGTGATCCAGATGCATGTCCGATGAGGTCCGACTGAAGAGCACCAGACCAAAGGCGAAAAGGCCGGTAAAAACCACACCCATCACCGTGTCCTCCTTGATCCGGCTGTTCTGTTTGATGAAGCCAGTGCCCGTCGCACAGAGTAAACCCGCCGCAAAGGCCCCGATCGCTAACGGAAATCCGACGATGTAGGCGATGACGATGCCAGGCAGCACTGCGTGCGAAATCGCGTCGCCCATCAGCGACCAACCTTTCAAAATCAGGAAACACGATAACACCGCGCACATCGCGGCGACCACGGCACCGACCAGCAACGCGTCGCGCATGAATGCGTATTGCAGCGGTTCGAAAAATGCGGTCATGGCGTTGTGGCGCTGAGGCGCAGGCGGCGTTTGGAAGCAAGAATCCCGTGTTTCGGCGCGAAGACGAACGCCGCAAGGAATACCAGGGTTTGCAACGTGACGATACAACCGCCGGTCGCGCCGTTGAAAAAGTAACTCGCGTAGGCACCGACCAGCGAGGTGGCAACGCCCATACCGGAGGAAAGCCAGAGCATTTTCCCAAACCGATCGGTTAGAAGATAGGCCGTGGCTCCGGGCGTCACCAGCATTGCCACCACCAAACAGGCGCCCACGGCTTGAAGAGCGGCGACGGCGGTGGCCGAGAGCAATGATAGCAGTACCACGTGCAGCACGCCCGCGCGAAGACCCAGCGTGCGGGCCTGGTTCGGATCGAAGCAAAACAGCATGAGATCCCGCCATTTTAAAGCCAGCACCAGCAGCGTAACCGCACTGATGGCGATGACCTGCTTGATATCCGGATCCGCAATGCCAAGAATATTTCCTAACAAAATCACCTTCAGGTCCACCTTCGCTGGAAACAACGAGATGAGAACCAATCCAAGGGCAAAGTAGCTGGTGAAAACAATGCCTATGGTCGCGTCCTCGCGAATCCGGCTCTTCGCCTTGATGAACGCCATGGTCCCGGCGGCCAGCAGACCTGCGACGAAAGCGCCGAGCGCAAAAGGCAGACCGAGGATGTAGGCGATCGCTACGCCGGGAACCACTGCGTGCGACAAGGCATCCCCCATCAGTGACCAGCCCTTGAGCGTCACGAAGCTGGATAGAAAACCACAGGTCCCGCCAATCAGCGCGCTGACCCAGATGGCGCGGAGCATGTAATCGTATTGGAACGGGATGAGGAGATCAGTCATGTTCCTCGGATCTTTGTTTGAGCAATTCCGCATGCTCTTGGCGGTCCTTGTATTCAAGGTGGCCGTCCTTGCCGAAAATGAGCGGGCGCTCGTCGTCGGTGAGGACACGGATCGTCCGACCGTCATGCTCCTGGATGGTGGATTGGTCGAACTGGAACTGGCGCAGCACTCCGCCAAACGCTGCGGATAGATTCTGTTCGGTGAAGACCTCCGCAGTCGGACCATAGGCGAGCACGGTGCGGTTGATGAGCACCACCTGGTCACAGAACTCCGGAACGCTACCAAGATTGTGGGTGGAAACCAGGATGATGCAGCCCGCCGCGCGCAGTTCACGGAGCAGAGTGATGATCGCTTCCTCGGTCTTCACGTCCACCCCGGTGAACGGCTCGTCCAACAGGATCACGCGGCCGCCCTGGGCGAGCGCGCGGGCGAGGAAGACACGCTTTTTCTGGCCGCCGCTGAGCTCGCCAATCTGGCGATCCTTGAACTCCCACATCGAGACACGGCGCAGGCCTTCCTCGACCTTCGCCTTGTCCACGGCGCGCGGGATGCGCAGGAAATTCATCGCACCATAGCGGCCCATCATCGCCACGTCCCAGACACTCACGGGAAATTCCCAATCCACGTCCTCGGCCTGCGGGACGTAGGCCACCAGATGCTGCTTGAGCACCTCGCTCACTGGCAGTCCATTGATGGTCACGCTACCGGCCTTGGGTTTCACGAAACCCATGATGCTTTTGAAAAGGGTCGATTTCCCGCTGCCGTTCACACCGACCAGCGCACAGATGGTGCCACTGGCAAGATGGAACGTGGCATCCTGCAGCGCGAGGTGGCCGTTCGAATAGGCGACCGAGACGCCTTCGACATCCAAACGTGGACTACTAACAGGCAAACTCATGGTGTTTCGAGGAATCCTTTCACGATCGTATCGGCATTGGTCTCCAACAGTTTGAGATAGGTCGGGGCCGGACCAGACGCATCGGTGAGCGAGTCCACGTAGAGCACGCCGCCGTAGCGGGCGCCGGTTTCCTGCGCGACCTGCAGCGCGGGCTTGTCGCTGACGGTGCTTTCGGAAAACACCACGGGGATCTTGTTGGCACGAACGCCGTCGATCACGGCTCGCACCTGCTGCGGGGTGCCCTGCGCATCGGCATTGATCGGCCACAGGTAGAGTTGCCGCAGGCCGTAGTTCGCACAGAGGTAAGAGAACGCACCTTCACTACTGACGAGCCAACGCCGGTCCACCGGGATTGCATCAAGCTTTTTTCTAACTGGTTCGTCGAGTGCCTTGATTTTCGCGGTGTAGGCGGCGGCGTTCGCGGTATAAACTACCTCGTTCGCAGGATCCATTTTCACTAGGGCGCGGCGGATGTTCTCCACGTAAATGACCGCGTTCGCAGGTGACATCCAAGCATGGGGATTCGGCTTGCCGGTGTAGGGACCTTCGGAAATCCCCATGGGCGCCACACCTTCTGTTAGGACTGCGCTTGGCACGTTCTTGACGTTGGTGAAGAATTTCTCAAACCAAAGTTCCAAGTTCATTCCGTTCCACAGGACGAGGTCGGCGCCCTGCGCCTTGACGATGTCCTTGGGCGTCGGGTCGTAGCCGTGAATTTCCGAGCCAGGCTTAGTGATGGATTCCACGTCCGCCGCATCCCCGGCGACTTCGCGGGCCATGTCGGCGATGATGGTAAAGCTGGTGACGACACGCTTTTTTCCGGAGCTGGGCTTTTTCTCACTACCGCAGCCGATGGCGAGCGTGGCGCAGACTCCGCTGGCGATGAGCAAAATACTCCGGCGGGTGAGAGTGAGATAATTCTGGGCAGCGAATTTCATGTCAGTGTTGTGGGAGAGTTTCATATTTGGTTCAATGTAGAAAATTAGATAAGGCTAAGTTTTTGATCAAAACTTTGTGCTGAGACCGAGGAAAGGCATGAAATCTCTAGATTCGTCCGTGAGGCCGATGCGGATGCCGCCGTCGAGTTGCAATAAGGGGGCGATGGCCCAAGTGGCGCCGCTATTGAAATAGGCTTCCCACTGATAGCGTGAATCCGTGTAGACAATGCTTACCAGTTCGACGAAGAAACCGGTATTTTCGGTGATTGGGTGGCTGGCAGTGGCCGAGGAGAGGAAGGCGAAATGGAGATCCCCGGCATCGTCGGCCTCAAGATCCGCCTCGCCTTGGATTCCGAAGCCCCAATCGCCCGGACCGGACAAAGCGAATGGAACGATGATTCCACCCTCGAATTGTCCGTTGCCAAGATTTCCGCTGGCAGTGGGAAGCTTGACAAAGGGCATAATGGCGAGTGCGGTGTCGCCCGAGTCATTTCCCCAGATGTTGTGTTTGAGGCGGATCTGGATGTCGCCGAAGCCTTCGCCGCCGTTGTCGATGTGTTCGTAGAGCGGCAGGACGAGTTGGAGGTCGTTGGACGAGTCGATGCCGATCTTGGAGTTGAGTTCTCCCAAGGAGAATCCGTTTTCGCCACTGCCACGGCTGAAGTTGGCGATTTCCATTTCAAATTGGAAATGTCCGGCATCCACAGTGTAGGGACTTTCGGTGATATCCGGGCGGTCGGTGCTGAGGGGGCGGAGTTCGGCGGCGTGGCAAACTGGAACCAGTAAGAAACTAGCGAGGTAGCGGGTGGGGTTGATTGGTGCCATGTCGCCAAAAACTTAGCCAAGGCTAATTTTAATTGAAATGGCTAATTTCGTGGATCGAAAAAATTCTTCATGTTGGGACGAATCGAGCCTCAATCGTCTTCGATTTTCAGTCGTATCGGCCGTTTCAGCGGAATTCCCTGCTCGACCGTTCCGAGGTCGAGACTATCGAGCACGTTGGTACGCCGCCGGACCATCCCGGACTCAGAGGAAGTGGCCGCGAAACTGGGCATTTCCGTATGGTAGGGATCATCGCCGAGAAGAATCGGCTCCTTCGGCCGCACCGGGACAGCATCCATCGCCGGCAGATTGAGTAGTGACACATCGGGAGAACCTGCTTCGCCGATGGAGCCGACGCCAGAATGGATGCTGCAGAACGCGAGGTTTTCCGTGCCCTTGCGAAAATACTCCTGGGTTGCGGTGGAACGCGAGCGGATGGTGCCGGTATTGATGTCTTCGACGTGCTCTTGGCAGAATTGCGTCGCCTGCTGTCCGGACTTTGAGCAGACGGAGATGTTCACCACGCTGGTCGGCGGGGTGAGCGGGTCACGGCCGAAGGAGGGGGCGGCCGCGTTCATCGCCGCCTGCCAGACCGGCATCGAGAGATCGCGGCTGAAGGCGCCCGGATAGATCGACTCGCCATTTCCCATCAGAAATCCAGTCCAAACGCCACAGGTGATCCGCTTGTTATAGCCGACGAACCACGTGTCTGCGAAATCATGGACGGAACCACCCTTGCCCGCTCCGTAAAACGGCTTCTCTAACATTCCTTCAAATACCCCGTTCGAGCTTCCCCGGAACATCGAACCCGCCATCATACTGTGAACCTGCCACGCCGTCGCATCGTCGATGACCTGATGGCTTCCCCTCGGCTTGCGTTCGCGGCGGTAACAGGTGACACCCGACGCGTCCTCAATGCGGTCCAGATAGATCAGCGATTCGGGACCCGACATGCCACCGAGCGGGAAAACGGTCATCGCCCGCACGGCTTGTTTCATCGAGACTTCCTCGAAGCCGACGGCGAGACGCGGCAGCAACTCCGCTTTTTGCAGCGGCAGGCCGAAGGCAACGCTGGTATCCACGACCTTCTGCAAGCCGGTTTGCCCGGCAAATCGAACGGTCGCCGCGATCTTGGAATTCTCCAGCGCCTCGCGCGTAGTGATTCTGCCTTCGTAAACCGGCGATGAAACCTCCATGCCCCACTCGCCTAGGATGCCTTCTTGACCACCGACCATCACCGCGCGATTATCCATCGGCTCATCTTCCACGATGGTCGCGGGTGTCAGCCCACCGCTCAATCCCGCCGCGTAGATATAGGGGAAAAACGCAGTGCCGAGCGAACGCTTGCCGGACTCGATGAAATCATAGGGAACCTGAGAGTAGTCACGGCCGCCGACGTGAGCCAGCACCTCGCCGGTTTCGTGATCGATCATCAGCACAGCGCCTTGCAGGTATTCTGCGGGCTTGTTGCTGCTTTTTTTGTAGTCCTTGTATTTCTGATGGCGGTATCCCGGACGAGCCTCGGCATTGGCAAGGCTTTCTAACAGAGATTCCTGCGCCGCGGTCTGGGCCTCGGCAAGAATGGTGGTGTGAATCTTGAATTTCCCGGACTCCAACGCATCCTCGCCGAGGGCACGGCCCACTGCGTCGGCGATGCGTTCGTAAAGGTGGGTGGTGCCGCGGCGCAGCGGCTGCGGATTGAGTCCCAGCGGCAGCGCTCTAAACTGCGCGAGATCTGACGAGGAAATCATGCCTTCTTCGCGCATCCGGCCGAGAACGTAGTTGCGGCCGTTGAGGTTGTCCTTCGGATTGTTCAAGGGCGAGCGACCGTTCGGATTCTTGATCAAGGTGACGATGGACGCACTCTCCGCGGCGGTGAGATCCATCGGTTCCTTACCGTAGTATCCCAGCGATGCCGAGCGGATGCCGTAGAAGCCGCTGCCGAAGTAGATGCGGTTTAGATAGAAATTCAGAATCTCTCTTTTGGTGAACCGGTCCTCGATTCGGCGGGCGAGAAACGCCTCGACCATTTTCCGCTGAATGGTCGTTTCATTCCGTTTCTTCGCCTCCTGTTTCAGGTTGTAGGCGTTGCGCGCCAGTTGCTGAGTGATGGTGCTCGCGCCCTGGTTGCCGCCTTTGGCATTCAGGATGCCGGCGCGGACCACCCCGATGTAATCCACCCCGTGGTGCGTGAAAAACCGCGAATCCTCCCCCGCCTGCAAGGCCTTGATGAAAATGTCTGGAACTTTATCGATCGGGATCACACTGCGGTTTTGCACGAAAATCCGGCCGATTTCCTTGCCGTTGCGATCGAGAATGATGCTTGGTTCCTCCAGATCGTTGATCCGGTCCAAATCGTAGGCCGCCGCGCGTTGGCGGTATTCCTGTGTGTATCCTTCCAAAAAGATCCAGCCTGCACCACCCGTGACAAGAGCCAGCAAGAACAATGACAACCAAAAGCCTTTACGCTTGAAGAACCAGCGTTTGGAGCTCTTCTTTCGATTCGTTTTTTGAGTTCTAGCCATGCCGGATCCTGATTCTTCGCCACCTTTGCAAGCGGTCAAGCTCGACGAAAGCTATCTGATCACCCCGCAGCCCGCAACTCCTTCGTTGGGGGCGATTCTGCGGGATCGGATCGCCCAGCAAGGACCGCTGCGCTTCGCCGAATTCATGGCTGCGGCGCTTTATCACCCGGAACTCGGTTATTACGCCCGGGAGCCCCGCCAAGTCGGGCGCGGTGGGGATTTTTTTACCAGCGTCAGCGTCGGGCCCTTGTTCGGAGAGCTACTTGCCCGGCGATTTCTCAAGGAATGGGAAACCCTCGGATCGCCCGGCCGCTGGCGGATCATCGAGTGCGGAGCCCACGACGGGACTCTGGCTGCTGACATTCTCGGAGCGATTTCCCGGGTTCGACCCGCAGCATTCGCCAGTTTGGAATATGCTATCTCCGAACCACTCCCCCGGCTCCAAGCGGCGCAGCGGGAAACCTTGGCCGGGTTTCAGGGGAAAACACGATTCCTCACTAATGCCAGCGAGCTTTTCGCGGATCCATTGCCTGGCGTCGCGTTCGGCAACGAGTTGCTCGACGCCCTACCTTTTCATGTGGTCGAGTGGCACAGCAGTCGTTGGCACGAATGCCGCGTCGCGGTGCAAGGCGGCGTCTTCGTTTGGGAAAACAAACACGAGATTTTCGATCCTGCTCTGGTGTCAGCGCTTGCCCCGTTAGGAACGGATTTCGTCGACGGCTACCGCACCGAGATCCGCACCAATCTGCAGGATTTCCTCATTCCCCTCACCCGCTGTCTGACTTCAGGATTGCTTGTTTGGCCGGACTATGGCTTCGCCAGGCCCGAACTCTATCATCCGGACCGCACACAAGGCACGCTGCGCACTTTTTCCAAACACCACGCTGCCGAAGATCCACTCAAGGACGTTGGAGAAATCGACATCACCGCCCATGTCGATTTTACCGCTGTCGCCGAAGCCGCAATCGCGCTCGGACTAGTGCCGACCTGCTTCAATCACCAAGGCACCTGGCTCACCGAAACCAGCCGTGATTGGCTGCTCACCCAGGATGGAAATCTCAACGCTGGTTTGCTGCGGCAATTTCAAACCCTCACCCACCCCGCCCATCTCGGTGGGAGTTTCCACGTCCTCGAACTGTCATGGAGCCAGCTGGACCGGGCGCCCTCCCGAGCGGTGCTTCATCGGCTAGATCTTTCCGCAGCGGAAAAGTCCGCCGGGTAACTGGTTTCCCCCAGAGCGGCTATCGAGGCCAATTTCGCGGCAAGGCATTCGCCATGTAGACCCCGTCGGGAAGTGCCGTTTTGCGATCCTTGGGTTGTTAGATCGCGCGATCCGGCCAAAAAAAGAGCCCGGCTCCAATTGCTTGGAGCCGGGCATATACCTGGCGACGACCTACTCTCACAAGACCTATCGTCTCACTACCATTGGCGCTGCGGCGTTTCACTTCCGGGTTCGGAATGGGACCGGGTGGTTCCACCACGCTCTGGTCACCAGAGGGCGGCCCTTTTCGAAAAGGACCGGGACTCTGGAGACTTGGGGGATTATCAATTATGAATTTTGAATTTTAGATTTTGAATTACCCATCCAACATCCAAAATTCAACATTCAAAATTGCAGGCTCGCGCCCGCTGCCCGCTCTCTGGCATCCACACGGAGATTTCTTCTTTTCCAACCTGCAGCCTTCGGGCCATTCACGGTCTTGTCAAACAAGACGAATTCAAAAACAGGAATCAAGCCAATCGGATGATTAGTACTGGTAAGCTACATATATTACTACACTTCCACTTCCAGCCTATCAACGTCGTAGTCTTCGACGATCCTTAAGGGAAAATTCATCTTGGGAGTGGCTTGGCGCTTAGATGCTTTCAGCGCTTATCCATTCCGCACTTAGCTACCCAGCCATGCTCTTGACAGAACAACTGGTACACCATAGGTGCGTCAATTCCGGTCCTCTCGTACTAGGAATTGAACCCCTCAATTTTCCTGCGCCCACAGAGGATAGAGGACCGAACTGTCTCGCGACGTTCTGAACCCAGCTCGCGTGCCGCTTTAACCGGCGAACAGCCGGACCCTTGGGACCTTCTCCAGCCCCAGGATGCGACG
>JBBQDJ010000099.1:0-10316 GCA_038319595.1 Verrucomicrobiales bacterium | reverse complement strand
AGGCTGGCCCACAGGATGGCGGCGAAGGGAACCCACCAGACCAAGTCGTCGGCGACCATCAGCCAAAGCGAGCGCAGAGCGATTTCCTGATGGAAAATTGCGCTGCTGAAGCCGATGATGCCGATGGAAAATTTGATCAATCCAGCGAGCACGATCATCCAGTGCTGGATCGGGTTCTTCGCAGAAAGGAGCAGTCCGATGCCGAAAACGCCCATCACAAGTCCAACGCCTTGCCACATCAGCGGATGATTCGGATGTTCCATGCCGATCCAGTCGAACCAGACGCAAGGCCATAGGATCGCCCACACGGCGAACATCAGCTGGTAGATGCCGGCTGCCAGTAGGACCCGCCGCATCCAGCAAGGAGTCTCACAACGGCCGTTTTTACAGGCGAAGGACATGGCGGATCGTAACCGGCATTTCCCGTTGCGCAACCTGCGGATTTACGGGTGCTGCAGGCCGGAAATGAAGGCAGAGAAGAATGTCGCTCCATCCTCCAGCGCGGAAATTTCGATGAACTCGTCGATGGTATGCGCCTGATCGATGGACCCCGGGCCGATGCAGATGCTTGGGATTCCGCCGTTCGAAAGATGGGCGGCATCGGAAAACCACGGCGCTCCGGCAAGGCCTGTCCCAGCATGCGTGGCGAGCAGGGCCTGGATCATCGGGTGATCGGCGGCGGTTTCCATCGGCGGGTTCTCGTGGGGATTGACGATCTCCACCGGAAGGGCGTGAAACTCGATGGTCTCCGTGAGCAATTTCAGTGCACCGCCTGCCGCCGCGAGGGCAGGGGTGATGCGGATGTCGATTTCCGCCTCGGCGAGATCCGGCACGATGTTAGGTCGGGCACCGCCGCGGATCAAGCCGACATTCATCGTGGAGCGGCCGAGCACGGGATGGGTGAAACTGGCGAGCTCGCTGCCGAGGTGATGGTCGAGTTGGTCCAGCGCCCGGGTGAGTTTTAAAATGGCGTTTTCCCCGCGCTCTGGCTGGGAACTGTGAGCGGCCTTTCCCTTCGCCCGCAGCGTGGCCCACAGCGAGCCTTTGGTAACGTGAACCACCTGCATCGAAGTCGGCTCGGCAACCAACGCGAACGTGTAATCCTTGCCATGACGTTTCACGAAATCCTTCGAACCCCACTGGCCGGACTCCTCGCCCATGAACGCCACGAAATCCACCGCCACTGGCAAATCTGCTAGAATCGCCTGATGTTCGTGCAGCGCCCATAGCATCGCGGCCATCGGGCCTTTGGTGTCGGAGGCTCCGCGTCCCCAGATTCTGCCGTCGCGGATTTCCCCGCCGAACGGCTCGATGATCATCCCGCTCACGCCGACCGTGTCCAGATGCGGCCCTAACAAGATGCGCGGCCTGCCATCGAGCGGTGCGAAACGGGCGATTAGATTTGGGCGGCCCGGTTTGATTTCCTCCAGCACGACCTCCGCGCCGATGGACTCCAGCCAGCCTGATAGAAACACCGCGATCGTTTCCTCACCGATCTGCTCAGTGCCCGGCGCGTTGTCGGGATTTACCGAGGGAATACGGACCAACTGCTGGAGGAGGGAAACGACGTCTTGGCTCATGGACGGAGAATCACTGTTCGATCGCCGGCGGGCAAGACCGGGATTTGCCGGGCCTTCACCTCTTTTCCACAAACCAAGTTTGCCACCGGGTCCGCTTTAGGACAGCTTCCGCCTCCATGAAAATGCACCGCATCCTCGCCGAGGCCGCCTCCACCATCGCCAAAGCCGTCTTCCGCGAGCACAAGGTCCTCGATCACGAACTCGCCACCGCCTTCGAGGAGAACCCGAAATGGGGAAAACGCGACCGCAGTTTCATCGCCGAGACCGTCTTCGAAGTCGCCCGTTGGCGGCGTGCCCTGAGTTTTCTCGTCGATAGCGAGGAAACCACCGCCCTCTGCGCCGCCCAATGGGTCCGCATGGGCTACGAAATCCCGGAATGGTGGACCTATAACGGCAAAACCGCCGAGGAAATGAAAGCCCGTGAAGCCGATCTCGCCGCCCAGCCCCGCGCCGTCCGTGAGTCCATCCCAGACTGGATCGACGCCCTCGGTGCCGCCGAACTCGGCGCTGCCTGGGACGCCGAACTCGCCGCGCTCAACCAGCGCGCCTCCATTTTCCTCCGCGTCAACACCCTGCGCACCACCCGCCCGGAAGCCATCGCCTGGCTCGCCAGTTTCCACATCACTGCCACCGAGGTCCCCGGCCTGCCTGATGCCCTCGTCCTCGCCCCCGGAAAATCCCTGCCCAAATCCCTGCGCCTCGACGGCCGCGTGGAGATTCAAGACGCTGGCTCACAAATGATCGCCCCGCTGGTCGATCCCCAACCCGGCGAGCGCATCATCGACGCCTGCTCCGGTGCCGGCGGAAAATCGCTCCACCTCGCCGCCCTCATGAAAGGTGACGGCCGCGTCTTCGGCATGGACGTGGATGTGAAAAAACTCTCCGAACTCGAGCGCCGCGCCAAACGCGCCAATGCCAACAAGTGCATCAAGGCGAAGGAAATCACCGCCGCCACCACCACCGATTTCGCCGAAGTCGCCGACCGCCTGCTCATCGATGCCCCGTGCTCCGGCCTCGGCACCTTGAAACGCCAACCCGATCTCAAATGGCGTCTCAAACCCGCCGGCCTCGAGCGCCTCCAAGGCATCCAAAAAGAGCTGCTCATCAAATACACCGCCATGCTCAAGCCCGGTGGCCGTCTCGTTTACGCGACCTGTTCGATTCTCCCGTCGGAAAACCGCGCTGCAATCGATGTGCTGTTAGGCAAAGGTGGATTTACCTTGTTGGAAGAATGCCCAGTTTCGCCGGCTGCTAGCGGATATGATGGATTTTATGCAGCGGCGCTGGTGAAAGATTCCTAATCTGCGGCTGGACTGTCGATGACGGCAGTCCTTGGATCAGAACGGAATATCATCATCGTCGACGAAATCCTTCGCCACGGCCTTGGGTTTCACTTTCTTGCCGCCGACTTTGGCGATGCGGACGGAGATGACGGTGTGGGTTCCGGTCTTCTCCCGTGTCACATCGAAAAGGTCGATCGCTTCAAACAGATCGGCGAGTTTCTTGAAACCGTAGGTGCGGTGGTCGATGGGGCTCTCGTTGTTGATGCGGTTGGCGATGTTAGATAGATTCGCCCATCCCTCGTCATCGGCGGAGGCGCTGACCGCGTTGCGAAGCGTGGTGATGAGCTTGGCGTTGTTCTTGAGATTTTGTCCGGTCTGGAGATTCGTTTCAGGCTTGGACTGTCCGGCGGTGGCTTTGGAGGCGGCGGTTTTCGCGGGCTTGGGTTGCTCCAGATAGATGAAACGGGTGCAGGCGGCGATAAATGGTTCCGGCGTCTTCTGCTCGCCGAAACCGAAGACCTCCTTGCCGTCGGCGCGGAGGCGCTGGATGAGCGGCGTGAAATCGCTGTCCGAAGAAACGAGGCAGAAAGTGTTCAGATTTTTCGTGTAGAGCAGGTCCATCGCGTCGATGACGAGGGCCATGTCGGTGGCGTTTTTGCCTTTGACGAGATCGAACGACTGCATCGGCTGGATCGAGTTTTCATGCAGCACCTTGATCCAGCCACCGAGGTCGGACTTGGTCCAGTTGCCGTAGGCGCGGCGGATGTTGACCACCCCGTGGGCGGCAAGCTCGGAGAGGATAAACTCGATTTTTGCCGAAGGCGCGTTATCGGCGTCGATGAGCAAAGCAATGCTGTTGGGTTGTGAAGTGGACATGTGATCGGTCGATGCGGCGCAATATTTCAAAATCCGTGAAGCACGACAAGCCGATGCATGGGAATCTCCGGCATTCGTCCGCTTTCAGCGAGAAGCCTCCGGTGGACGAAGGGGAAGTCGGCGCGCCCGGCTGCCACGCCTTACCGGGGAGGTGAGGCATTTTACCGGTTGTGCCCGGCGTGGGAGGGTGGATGTTGGGTGATGAGCAAATTGAGTTTAGCGAAGTCGATGGTGCCGATGCTGGTTTCCTGCGGCGCGGCGGGAATGGCGCTGACGGGATGTCAGAACCTGTCCAAGAACCAAGCGGCCAACGGCGAGTTGAAGTCGATCACAAAGAAGGTGGATCTGGAACGCTTCATGGGAAGTTGGTATGTAATCGCCCACATCCCGGTCTTCTTGGAAAAAGATGCCTACAATGCGGTGGAAAGCTACCAGTTGGCGGCTGACGGAAGCATCCCGACGACATTTACCTTCAACAAAGGAAGCCTTGATGGGCCGCTCAAGACGATGAATCCCAAGGGGTTTGTCTATAACAAAGAGACCAATGCGGAGTGGCGGATGCAGTTCCTCTGGCCGTTCAAGGCCGCCTATCTGATCACCTATCTTTCTGACGATTACCAGTCCACAATCATCGGCGTTCCTAGCCGGAAATACGCTTGGATCATGGCGCGGACCAAGACGATCCCGGCGGACAAATATGCAGCGCTGGTGAAGGAACTGGAGCGGCAGGGGTACGACTTGGCCAAGCTGCGGAAGGTGCCGCAGGGGAGAGATTGAAGAAGTTGATGGTTGAGAGTTGATGGAAAGAGAAGAGGAGATCCCCGCCCTCTGACCCCGGCCAACTGGCACAAAGCCCGCAACGGAAAACTGGAGCGCATTGCAGCCTGACTACATGCGTGTCATAGATCTGCAACGATGACACGCATGAACTCACCGTGGCAAATGACTACGCATGCTGACAGGCTAAGTTAGTGCCATTCAGGTCTGACCCCATCGAGACCCCATCGACGGACCCCATCGACGTGGCGGCGATCACCGGTGGCACAGACGCATCGTCATCACTCGCGGCGACCCGTGACCATGACTACAGGACAGGCTTTCTGTTATCTCTGGTCGGTCGGGGCGACCTGACGAGGAACTTCTCCCTGGAGGTCACGCATTTTTTGCAACCTTGCGTTTGGGCGGTATCCGTGGGTTTTCATGTTCGACTCTCGTGCTTCAATTTGTGGGAATGGCTCTGCTCTCTATGATCCGATTCTAAATCGACCTTTTCGCAAAAGTGCCGGGACCCGGTTCCCTGAACTCATGCATGATCTTATGAAATTTTACTTCATCACAACACTGGCCTACCTCCTCACGGTCACCGCCATGAACGCGGAAAAACCGAACGTGATCCTCATCATGGCTGATGACCTCGGCTACCGAGATCTGAGCTGCTACGGACACCCCTCGATCAAGACACCCGTCCTCGACAAACTGGCGGCGGGCGGAATGCGGCTGACGAATTTCCACTCGGGCGCCTCCGTCTGCACACCTTCGCGCATGGCTTTGCTAACTGGCGCATACCCTATCCGCCTCGGTTGGACGAAAGGCGTGGCCGGATACCTGATGGGAGAGAAGGACGGCATGGCTTCGGAGGCTTTGACGATTGCGGAAATTTTCAAAGCCGAGGGTTATGCCACCGGGATCTCGGGGAAATGGCACATCGGGCGGCTTCCAGGAACCCGGCCCCAGGATCAGGGATTCGACAGCTCCTACTACAACCCGATGAGCAACAACCAGCTCGATGAAATCTGGCGCGGCGAGGAGATCGAAGTGAAGCCCACCGACAACCGGCTCCTCACGGAGCAGTTCACCACCGAGGCCATACGTTTCATCCGCGAGAACAGCGGAAAACCCTTCTTCCTCTACCTCCCGCACACCGCCCCGCATTTCCCAGTCATGCCTCATCCCGATTGGAAAGGGCACTCGGACTTCGGGGACTACGGAGATGTTGTTGAGGAACTCGACGGTCGCATCGGAGATATCCTCAAACTTCTTGATGAACTGAAACTGATAGATAATACCATCGTGATTTTCATTTCAGACAACGGCCCGCAAAAGGGCGAGAAGGCAAGTGCGCTTCCTTTCCGGGGCGCGAAATGGAGTGCCTTGGAGGGCGGGACCCGCGTCCCGGGGATCGTATCATGGCCGGGAAAAATTCCCGCGGGGCAGACCAGCGATGCATTGATCGGGGCGATCGACCTGCTGCCCTCGCTTTGCCGTGCGGCGGGCATTGATTGGAAAGGCCACACCAAGGGCAAGCCGCCCATCGATGGCCTGGACGTATGGGAAACATTGGTCGGGAAAAGGGGTATTCATCCCCGAAGCGAGCTCCTTCACTGGCACGGGATGCATCCCAAGCCGCAGGCATTCACCAGCGGAGAATGGAAGATTTTCTTCAACCGCCGCAATGCACTGGAGGGGCTTGGCACAGAGGATGGCAACAGGAAGAATAAAGCCAAGGCGATGAAGGACGATGGCGAAGCGGAGGCTCCGTTGCTCTACAATCTCCTTGCTGACCCGGAGGAGTCCAAGGACGTTAGTAGCGAGTTTCCGCAGCAGCTCAAGGCTCTCACCGAGCGTGCCGAACTCCTCATCCGCGAACTCGATTCCAGCGAAAAACTCGAAATCTCGAAACCCAAGTGAGCGTGTCGAGGGGATGCATGACATGCGCGTGATGGCTATGATTTGTCGTGGAGTTTCGCTGCAATCACTAAACGACTATTCTCGTCCGTTGTAGGCGCTGGAACACTTGATTTCCCGAAGATTGCCTTCCTACCAACTTGACAGAGGCATCGAAGCCCACGTCTTCATCCGCTTCCTCGCCTACCCGGCAGCGATGTTACCGCCACCGGCACCAGCTCCAGCTATGTGGATCCTTCCGCCTTAGGTCCTGCCATGTTTTATAGGATCAATGTGCTCCCGTGACCCGCGCCAAGCGGGCAACCTCGACGTCGAACCCGTGGAGGAGAGGCTAATATAGCGAGCATTGGATGAGGCCACCCACGGCCCAGAACATGGTGTCAGAGGAACATGGAGTCGGTGTGGACCCGGAAGCCATCCGGCAAGTCGCGGAACTGTACCGGGCGCGCGGATGGAGTTGCGCAGAGATGGTCGATGGTCCATCCTAGCCCCGTGACACGACAAATTGGCTCGGTGGAGCGCTCAGAAACTTCAGAAGCAAGCCGATGGACTCCCGCCCAGGCCATCGGCAGTTTTAGGAAGCTCTCGATAGACAAGTTTCCAATAGCCGGTTCCCAGTCGCCGCATCATCCGACCCAACCGCTCTTCATCCACCGCACTGACCGCCTATGACGCGCATCCTTCAAAAAGCGACGGCCCTGAAGAGTCCAGGCCAGCTTGTCACCACAATTGCCCGTATCGCCCGTGCCTGGCTCGGTTCGCGGACGGCGACCCTGTTTGTCGCGCTGGCACTCCCGGTGGCTGTTCAGGCCCATACCTGTCGCAGCACTCTTTATCCGGAAAACTGGCAGCGGGCAGATGCCGCCAGCTCGTTTTACAGCGACAAACTGATCCAGGACTTTTCCTATGCTGGTTATATGCGGGGCGAGCAAGCAGTGCCCACCATCACCGGCCCGGTTTACAATGCCGTGACCACCTATGGGGCGGATCCCAGCGGGGTCAGCGACAGCACCAATGCGATCCAAGCGGCGATCACTGCGGCGGGCAACGCCGGTGGCGGCGTGGTTTTCCTGCCTGCCGGCACTTACCTGCTCTCCCCGCAAGGCAGCAACAGCTACTGCCTGCGCATTTCCAAATCCAATGTCGTCCTGCGCGGGGCCGGCGTGGCCAGCACCTTCCTGCTCAACACATCCACTTCCATGCGCGACAAGTCGGTGATCGATGCCTCACCCACTTCGACCTCGACCGGAACGGCGGTCAACATCACTTCGGATCTCCCGGGCCCGACCCGTCGCATCCCCGTAGCCTCACCCAACTCGTTTTCACCGGGTAATATGGTCCGCATCGATTGGTCCTTCACCGCTGCGTGGGTGGCCGATCACAGCCAGCAGACATGGTGGAACGCCACGGACGGCTACCCCGCCAACGCGCAATACATTCGTGAAGTGGTGGCGGTCAATCAGGTGCAGGGGTGGATCGAAGTCGATGTCCCCACGCGGTATTCGATCAAAACCCGGGACGGCGCGACCGTGCGCAAGTTGAACGGTCTGCTAACAGGAATCGGCATCGAGTCGTTTTCGATCGGCAACCTGCAGCGTTCCGGCACCACCTGGGGCGAGGATGATTACGCCGTGACCGGCACAGCGGCCTACGACGTCCATGGTAGCTCGCTTCTTGAAATGCGGAGTTTGCGGGACTGCTGGATCTCCAGCGTCGAGAGCTTCCGCCCGACCAGTAACACGACCACCTGCCACATGCTTTCTAACGGCCTGATCTTAAATAGCTGTTTCCGAGTCACCGTAAAAAACTGCGCGATGAGGCGGCCGCAATATGGGGGAGGAGGTGGCAACGGCTACATGTTCCGGCTGCAATACGCTAACGAGTGTCTGTTGCAGAACAGCACTGCGGATTTCTCACGCCACGGTTTTGTCATCAGCCACGGAGGCACCTCCGGTAATGTGTTTTTTCAATGCGAGGACCGGGATACGCAGCGTGCCACCGGAAATACCGGCAGCTACACGACAACTGGCTCAGGCAGCGACAACCACATGCATTTCAGCCACTCGAACTTGTGGGATCGCTGCTCCGCCTATAACAGTTTCTTTACCTCGCATCACCGGACGACGTCGGGCACTGTCCCCCACGGACTCACTTCCGCCCACGGTGTGTATTGGAACACCACTGGCAGTGGCACGCGCTACGACGACATCGTCCGCAGCGAGCAGGCGCGCTACGGTTATGTGATCGGCACCAGTGGATCCAAGTCTGGTGCAACCAATCCGACGGGCGGCAACACCGCTCCCGCCGACCACCTCGAAGGCATCGGTTCCGGTGCCACCCTCCAACCGGCATCACTCTATCAGGACCAACTGGCACGGCGCCTCCAGCCTGCGGTGACCTACAAGGGCAACGGTTCAACAGGCGGCACGGTGCCGGTCGATGGCAGCAGCCCCTACAGCCCGGGTGCGACCGTGACGGTGCGTGGCGCGGGCACCATGAGCAAAACCGGTCACACCTTCACCGGATGGAATACGCTCGCTAACGGCAGCGGCACCGCCTACTCCGCAAGCTCCACCTTCACCATCGACAACCACCTAACACTCTATGCGCAGTGGATCACCAACTACACGGTGACCTACCAGGGCAATGGATCGACGGGAGGCACGGTCCCGGTGAGTGGTAGCAGCTCATACTCTCCCGGTTCGACCGTCACGGTGGCCAGCGCGGGCAGCATGGTGAGGACCGGTCACAGTTTCACGGGCTGGAACACGGCGGCAAATGGTAGCGGAATTCACTACAGTTCGGGCGGTTCCTTCACCATTGCGGACGACACCATCCTTTACGCCCAGTGGTCAGGCATCAACTACGCCGTAAGCTTTAATGCAAACGGCGGCAGTCCGCCCAGCCCGACATCCAAGTCCGTGACGTATGGATCCGCCTATGGCACCTTGGCGACGACCAGTCGCAGCGGCTTCAATTTCAAGGGCTGGTTTACCGCAGTTTCGGGGAATACCCAAGCGACCAGCGCGACCACGGTGACCACCGCGGCCAACCACACGCTCCACGCGCAATGGAACAAGGAGCTCACCGCGCCGGCCGCTACCAAACACTTCATTCGCGGGAAATCGGAAGATCAAACGACCAGACCCTTGGGCTATTACACGTCAGCCATCGACATCGTCGGGGTTGCAGGAACCACTGGCGAACGTGAAGACCGCGAACCCATCTTCGGTTACACGCTGCCATCGCTGCCGGCGGGAGCCACGCTGGATGCAGCCACCTTCAATTTCGAAATTACGATGGCGCGCGAGGTCACCGGTGGAGGAAACCTGCCCGAATTGCATGTCTATCTGCTGGACAGTGTGGACCCCAGCAGCAGCGGGACCGGTTTCTTCTATCATGGCCCCCTCGATCCCGCTGCCAATGCCACGCGTGTCGGCACCACCTCCGTAACGCTCATCGGCACCGCTGAAGTGGCATTCCCCGCCGGCCAGGAAGTCCGATCCTTCCCGCTCACGGGAGACGCGTTGAACCTGCTCAAAAGTTATTACAACGGCCCCACTCCCACGCGGAGCACCGTCTATTTTCGCTTCAACCTGAGTGTGAATCCCCTGATCACCCACCTCCGCCGCTACCGCGTCAACACCGCAGCGGACGGTTCCTCACTGCAGTTGGCCGCCACCGTCCCCGCCAACACCGCGCCGGTATGGGCGGCTGGCACGATCACCAAGGCCGCCGCCACCGAGGGTGCCACCTACTCAGCAAGTCTAACCACCGATGCCAGCGATGCAGACAACGACATCCTGAACTTCGCCAAAGTTGCCGGACCCGCATGGTTGGTCGTAGCTCCGGACGGAACGCTTTCGGGCACTCCCGGCAGCAGCGATGTGGG
>JBBQDJ010000098.1:0-10324 GCA_038319595.1 Verrucomicrobiales bacterium | reverse complement strand
GCCATGAGGTCCGCGCCTTTGTTGTTCTTCGGGAACGCGATCACCTCACGGATGCTGTCCTCACCGGCGACGAGCATCGCGATGCGGTCGAGGCCGAGGGCGAGACCACCGTGCGGCGGTGCGCCGAAACGGAAGGCGTCTAACAAATGCCCAAACTTGATCTGTTGCTCTTCCGGGCCGACGCCGAGGACGCTGAACATTTTGGACTGAAGATCCTTTTCGTGAATCCGGATAGAGCCGCCACCGAGCTCGTAACCGTTGAGCACAACGTCGTAGGCGACTGCCCTAACATTTGCATAGTCGCCCGCTTCGAGTTTGCCGATGTCTTCTGGATGAGGACGCGTGAACGGGTGGTGGACGGCGGCCCAGTGGCCGGTTTCCTCGTCGTGGGCGAGCAGCGGAAAATCGACGACCCAGAGGAAATTGAATTTCGTTGGGTCGTTGTTGAGTTCCATCATCACGGCGCATTCGGTGCGGACGCGGCCGAGGATGGTGCTCACATTTTCGCGCGATCCGGCAGCGAAGAAGACGATGTCGCCTTCTGCTAGATCGAGCTTGGCGACGACGGCGGCTTTTTCAGAGTCGGTGAAAATCTTCCAGAGCGGGCTCTTGTATTCGCCGTTCTCGAGCTTGACGAACGCGAGGTTTTTCACCGGAAGACCCGCTTGCACGGCGATCTCGTTGAGGCGGTTCATCTGGCCGGTGGTGATGCCGGCGAAGCCCTTGGCATTGATCGCTCTAACGACTCCACCGCTGTCGAGTGTGCCACGGAAGATCTTGAACTCGGTGGCCGCGAAGACGTCAGCGAGGTCGGTGATTTTCATGTCGAAGCGGGTGTCCGGTTTGTCGGAGCCGTAGATGTCCTCCGCGTCGCGGTAGGTCATGCGTGGGAATGAGGTCGGCACGTCGATTCCGAGGCCGGACTTGAACATGCTAGCTAACAGACCTTCCACCAGTTTGATGATGTCTTCCTGGGTGACGAAGCTGGCCTCGATGTCGATCTGGGTGAACTCCGGTTGGCGATCCGCACGAAGATCTTCGTCGCGGAAGCAGCGGGCGATCTGGAAATACTTCTCCAATCCGGCGACCATCAGCAGTTGTTTGTATTGCTGTGGAGCTTGTGGCAGCGCGTAGAAACGACCTGGATTCAGACGCGATGGCACGAGGAAGTCGCGGGCACCTTCTGGGGTCGGGTTTGATAGAATCGGCGTTTCGATTTCAAAAAACCCAGACTCATCGAGATAACGACGGGCGGCGGAAGTGATCACGCTGCGCTGGCGAATGTTCTTGCTCATGCGAGCGCGGCGCAGGTCGAGGTAGCGGTATTTCATCCGCAGATCTTCGTTAGAGAGTTCCTTATCGAGTTGGAACGGCAGCACGTCCGCCTTGTTGACGATGACGAGTTCGGCTGCGACGATTTCGATCCCGCCGGTTTCCAACTTGTCGTTGGTGGTATCCACCTCGGCGGTTTTCAAGCGGGCTTCCACTGTGCCGGTGATCTGCACCACGTCCTCGACGCGAAGTTTGTGGGAGAGGTCGCTGGCTTCTTGTGAAATCTCGCCACGGAAGACGCACTGGGTCACGCCCTCGCGGTCCCGCAGGTCGATGAAGATCACGCCGCCTTGGTCACGGGCAGAATTGACCCAGCCGATGAGCTGGACGGTTTGGCCGATGTGGGATTCGCGGAGTTCGTTGCAATGGTGGGTACGCATGGGAGATATTAGATAAAGATTGAATGAACCGCAGATGGACGCAGATGAACGTTGATAAAGAGAAGATTAGGGTTGTTTGCGACGGTTGAAATTTTGTGTGGAGGCAACGACTCGGCGGAATTCGAGTTTTGAGTTTTTGAAATTGAGAATCAGACCGACAGGGAGGCCCGTGACTTTGAGATAATTGAGCATTTGCCCGATTTCCTGATCGGTAATGCGTTCGATGACCTTCGTATCGACAATGACTTTGTCGAAAGCGATCAAATCGGGGATGAACTCGGAAACCTGTTTTTCACGATAAATGATAGGAAAACGCGGCTGTTGGAGAAAAGGAATTCCACGGTATTCGAATTCGACCACCATCGCATTCTCATAGGGCTTCTCGTGATACCCATGACCGATCTCGTTCAGCACAACAAACGCAGAGCCAATGATGGCATCGGTTTCCTCTTTATATGAAAAATCTGCGTTCATCTGCGTTCATCTGCGGTTCATTTCCCTCTTCATGCCAGCAACGGTCCGTCGGGTTGGAGGAGGCGGTCGGTGAGCCAGTCGATGGCGGTTTCCGCGTGGCCGGTTTCCTCGATGCGGCTGGCGAGGATCTTAAGTTTGAGTTCGGGATACTCGGAACCAATGATCAGGGCGAAGCGGGCACCGGTTTTCTCCGCGCTTTGGAACTGCTTGGCGACTTTCGGATTTCCTAACGAGTGATCCGCGGAGATACCCGCACGGCGGAGGTCGGTGATGAGCTTGAGCGACTCGGCACGCTTTGTTTCGTCCGCCACCACGACGAACACATCACAAGCGGCGGCATTGCGCTGAAGCCAGACTTCCATCTGCATCGCGGTGTGCGTTGTTTCCTCGATGAGGTTACGGATGACGTAGTCGCCCATCGCGAATCCGGTGGCGGGCATGTCAGTCGCGCCGTCGGAAATGGTCGAAATGAGCGTGTCGTAGCGACCTCCCCCGGCGACGGCGCGCATGGATTTCTTTGAATCGAACACTTCGAAAACCACCCCGGTGTAATAGGCCAGACCGCGAACAATCGATAGATCCAGCTCGACGAAATCCGCGAAACCACGAGCTGCTAGATCTTCACGAATCGCGAGATAGGCGGCGGATGCGTTCGCCGGATCCGCGATGAACGCACGGACACCTTCGGGTGTTAGTGAAAATGTAGCGAGTTTTTGCGCCAGCAGTTCGGGTTTTTCGCGCTCGATCTTGTCGATGATGCCGAGGAAATCCGGGATGCGATCCTCGGGGATTCCATGGGCCTCGGCGAAATCGATCCACGCCTTGCGGTCGGAAATCCGAACCACAAAATCCCCGGTCACGAAGCCGAAGGCGAGCATCGTCTCGATCGCCAGCGCGATCAGTTCCGCATCGGCCGCCGGTCCGCCCTCGCCGAGGATGTCCACGTTGAATTGGTGGAACTCGCGTCCCCTGCCCTTTTGCGGCTTTTCGTAGCGGAAACACTGCCCGATCTCAAACCACTTGATGGGCTTCGGGAAATCCCGCTGGTGCTGCGCCACGATCCGCGCCAGCGACGCGGTCACTTCCGGACGCAGCGTCACATCCCGCCCGCCTTGGTCCTCGAAGCGGAAAAGCTGCGATGAAAGCTCGCCACCGGATTTTTTCAAATACAGCCCGGTATCCTCCAGCACCGGTGTTTCATACTCGACGTAGCCGCAACGGCGGGCGACCGAGCGCCAGGTGTCGAAGAGATAATTGCGGACCGCGCATTCACGGGGAGTGAAGTCGCGGAAACCAGGAAGTGCTTGAAAAATAGGTCCTGCCATGGGCGGGCGGCGAGGATGCACGGCGTTTGCAGCATTTCAAGGTTCTATTGCCGCCGCCGTTTTTCCCCGAAAAGAGACGCCTAGAGCCGTAGCACCTTGAGGGCGATGAACAGCGGGAACTCTGCGGCTGCGGCGTGTTCGGCTTTGCTGAAAGGGCCCGAAGCCTGGGAGCGGCGGTGGCTGTAAAGTTCCTCGCAGGCGGTGACGGCGAGACCACCCTTGCCGATGGCAGTCAGCAAATCCGCAAGTGGGCGGTGGTGGAAATGGGTTTGTTCACCAGTGCCCTTGCCCGGATGGGTGGTGATCGGGATTTCCAACGGGGTGGCATAGCTGTCGAGGCGGCGATACTGGATTTTCTGATCGCCATCCCAGCCCCAGTGAGTCTTGCGGGGAATCCGGAAGCAGGGGTGCATGAAAACCATCACCGCACGGCCACCGGGCTTCAGGGATTTGGCGACGTTGGTGAAAAGGCCGGTGATGTCGGGCACGTCGTGGACGGCCATGATGCAGGTGGCGGCGTCGTTTTTCCCGTCGGCCCATGCACCGGGCTCGCAGGCATCGGCGACGATGAACGACACGCGAGGTTCGGCGGCGTGGCGGGATTTCGCGGACTCGATGAGGCGGGGGCTGGCATCGACGCCGGTGAATTGGCCAATCCCCGCATTGAGCAGCGGCCTGACGAGAACGCCCTGGCCGCAACAGATGTCGATGACGGATTCGCCGGGTTGGGGCTCAAGAATGCGGAGGGCCGCGGGTAGGATGACGTGCTGGTGGTAGTCGGAGCCGGTTTCGCCGACGAGCTTGTCATACCAGGCGGCGACGGGATCCCAACCGCGGTCTTTGTTTCCGGAGGGCGTAGATGCGGGTTTCCGGCCTGGTTGAGGTTGGAAGGGACGGCGTGGCGGCTGGGGCATGGAAAAAGGTAGCGGCGGATGGATCAGGGCGGCAAGTCCGGGGTGTGGGAAGAGTTCGTCTGCACGCTCCGTCGCTCCAAATCTTTAGTCGTTGTGGGTTGAAATCGGCCAACTAGCCTGCGTGGAGTGATCGAGCGCGTTGTCATTCCCGAGTTATTGGATCATTTGCCCACGGATGATCCCGAGGCGCTGCGTAGCCGCCGAGATCTGCGGCGGATCAATCTTTTCATGGGCAATGAGCGCTGGATCTGCCGGCAAGTCCGGCGCTTTCCCGAGGCCGCCAACCGCGGCATTGTTGAAATCGGCGCTGGCGATGGCGGGTTGTGTGAGCGACTGGCACGGCAGTTTCCGAAATCCCCGGTGGCGGCTTACGATCTCGCGCCGGCACCGCAATTTCCAGAATCGAGGGTGGATTGGCATCAGGGCGACTTGTTCGAGACACCGGCACCGACGGCTGGCGGAGTAGTGGTGGCGAATCTGTTCATCCATCATTTCGAGGGCGAGGCCTTGGCGGCACTCGGGCGCTGGATGAAACATTTCGAGGTCATCATTCTCAATGAACCGGACCGCTGCCGCCTGCCCCACCTGCTGGGCGGGATCATGCATCCGTTCATGAACCGGGTGACCCGGCATGACATGCATGTGAGCATCGACGCGGGATTCCAACAGGGAGAATTGGCAAATTTTCTGGGCCTGCACCATGACGTCTGGCAGCTCCGCGAAACTTCCACGTGGCGCGGGGCAAGACGCGTGATAGCTTTGCGGTGTTGAATCGGGAAATCATCATCACAGGCGGCGGTCTAGCAGGACTTTCGCTTGCCTCGGCACTGCGGCTCCGGCAGATTCCGGTGACCGTGCACGAAGCTGGGAGCTATCCGCGCCACCGGGTCTGCGGCGAATTCATTTCCGGCGTGAGTGACGCCACGCTGGAGTCGCTGGGCATCGCCCGACTGTTCGATGACGCCCGCAGACACCGGACGCTCGCCTGGTTTGAAAACGGCAGGCCGATCCACCGCGACCGGCTCAAGCGGCCCGCGCTCGGGATTTCACGCTATCTGTTGGACCAGCGGCTGCTTGACCACGTCGAGTCGCTGGGAGGAGTCGTTAGAACCGGGATCAGAGGAACTCCCGCACCGGGCGAGGGCCAAGTATGGACCGCCGGGCGGAGGCCGGCGCAAGGCCCATGGATCGGCCTCAAGGCCCACGTCCGCGGGATCAAGACTCCACAGGATCTCGAAATGCACGCTGGCACCAATGGCTACGCCGGTCTTGCCGGAGTGGAGGAGGGATGGACCAATGTTTGCGGACTTTTCCGGATGGACCGCGCCATCAAGGCGGCTCCGGAACGAATGCTGATCGCCTACCTGGAAGCAGGCGGAAATTCAAAACTCGCGGATCAGCTGGCCGGATGTGAGTGGCGGGAGGACTCGATCCGGGCGGTGGCCGGCTTCCAGTTAGGCCATCAGGAACGGATCCCCGGACTGCTCGCGCTGGGTGATGCGGAGAGTATGATTCCGCCTTTCACTGGCAACGGGATGTCGATGGCCTTCCAAGCGGCGGAGCTTGCCGTGGCACCTCTAACCGCCTGGTCTTGTGGGGAGAAATCTTGGCAAGACACGATCAACGAAGTCCGCACCCGCGTGAAGCGGAAGTTCAGCCGCAGGCTGGCGGTGGCGACCACGCTCCATTCCATTCTGCTCGATCAAAGCGGCAGGAATCTCGTCCGCGCCCTCGCCACCGCAGGGCTGCTGCCTTTTCAATCGATGCTCGCCACGGTTCGTTAGAAATTATTCATGTATCTCCGCTCCATTGCCACGTCTGTTCCACCCCATTCATTCACCCAAGATTCGTGTTGGAAAACGATGCAGGCGAACGGACTGCTAACGGGATTGAAACCCAGATCCGCCGCCCTGCTAGAAAAAATTCTAACGAACGGCGGATCGGGCATCGAGTGCCGGCATCTGGCGCTGGATTCCATCGAAGAGGCATTCCACCACGGGGCGGAGACACTCAACCAAAGCTTCGAACGCGAAGCGCCGCCGCTGGCCGCCGCCGCCCTGATAGACGCACTCGAAAAATCCGGGATACTGCCTGAGGCCGTGGACGCGCTATTCGTCGCCACCTGCACCGGCTACCTCTGCCCCGGCGTGAGCAGCCACTTGGCGGAGCGGACTGGGATGCGCGATGACGTCTATCTGGCAGATTTGGTGGGCCTCGGATGCGGCGCAGCCATTCCGATGATGCGGGCGGCGGAGGGATTTCTCGCGGCGAATCCCGGCAGCGTGGTCGCAACGGTGGCGGTGGAAATCTGTTCGGCGGCGTTCTTTGCAGATGACGATCCGGGAGTTCTCATCAGCCTCTGTCTCTTTGGCGACGGCGCGGCCGCAGCGATCTGGACGGGCGAAGGAAATGAAGGCGACTGGCAGGCCGGCCATTTCACCACCACCCACCGGCCGGAAGATCGGGAAAAAATCCGTTTCGTGAATTCGGCAGGCAGGTTGAAGAACCAACTCCACCGCTCGGTGCCCGAACTCGCCGGAAAAGCGGTGGCGGATCTCTATGCGAAACGAAGCGCCGATCCCGACCAGGTCCTCGCGCATTCCGGCGGGCGCGACGTGGTGGATGCCTTGGAAAGCGTGCTGCCCTATCAGCTAACGGAAACTCGCGAGGTGCTGCGCCATCACGGAAACATGAGCAGTCCGTCAGTGTTGTTCGCACTCGAACGCCGGCTGAGGGAAAACCGCGAGGAAGACCGGCGCCTGTGGCTCACCGCATTCGGCGCGGGATTCGCGGCGCACGCGTGTGAGATGTGGCGATAAATTATTTCTTCCGGATGTGCCAGATTTCGACGAGCTGGTTGCGCTCCGGGATGCGACTGCTGAAGCGGTCGGTCTGGCCCAGATAGACCGCTTGGGTGAACTGCCCGGGTCGCTTGACAGAGGTGATCAATTGGGCGGCCGCAGTGGCACGGTCCGAGGAGAGAGTGCGGTTGCTGTCCTCACTTCCGGTTTCAGAGGCATAGCCGATGGCGAGGATGAGGTCGCCGTCGGGAATTTCCCCAACGAGGCCGCCGATTGCTTCTTGGTCGGCCGGGCTCAAGGTGCTGGAACCGGTGGCGAAGTTCAGCGTCTTGAGGACGTTAGCGCCGAGCTTGACGCCAAGGCTGCTGTATTCCTGGGAAATCTGGGAGTCCGGTTTGCCTTCTAGCAGCCGGAGATTGCGGAACAGTTCGACCGCGGCAGGGAGCAGCTCGTTTTCGGAACTGGCGAAAAGTTTTGCTTTGGAGAGATCGCCCTGCAGTTCCTTCACACGAGCTTCAAAGAAGTCCTTGGCACGGCGGGCCTCTTCGTAACGGCGCTGGAGTTCGGCATAGTCCTCGGAGGAAACGCCGCCGGACATGGTTTTCATTTTTTCACGCAGGGCGGCGAGCTCACCGGAGAGGGCATCGCGCTGAGCCTTGAGATCGACGAGGTCGAGCCGCAACCGGTCGGCATCGGAGCCGCCGATTAAGGCGCGGTTGAGTTCATTCTGCAGCCGGCTGTTCTCGGCGTAGAGGCTTTGGCGGAGTTTCTCGGAGGTCAGGAGCTCGGAGATTTTCGCGGACAGCTCCTTGTCTTTCTCCGCGATCATTTCCTGATAGCGGGAGGCAAGGGCGACCAACGAATCCGCATCTTTTTTCAAACGGTTCGCGATGTCGCCGATGGGTTCGGCATTGCTGTCGAGTGGGGAAAGCCCCATGGCCACGCGCTGGCGGTTGAGCTCGGACCGGCGGGCATCGACTTCGGCCTGCAGTGAGCCGAGATCGTCACCCGTGGCCGAGGAAACCAGTGAGCCGTTTTTCAAAACCATGACGATGAGCACACCGAGCAGGGCGATGATCACGAAAGCCAACGCGACGGCCGGCGGTAAATTAGACTTTTTCGCGTCGTCGATGTTTTCCGCATCCTCCCGCAGGGATTCAGCGTCATCGTGTTCCTCAGCTCGTGTTTTGTCATCCGACATGGCGGGAGGTTGCCCGCCCGCCCCCTGCCGTGTCAACCCGGCGCTTTCCTCAGCGGTTGGACAGAAGACTCAGGAAATCGGAAGGCCGGTCGAACAAGTAATCCGGCTTGGCGGCGGCGAGCGCCTGCCGGGAATTGAAACCCCAAGTGACGGCGGCGATGGGGACCCCCGCTTTCTGGGAGGCTTTCACGTCGCGCAACTCGTCCCCGATGTAGAGCATTTCGTCCGGGCTCACTGAAAAGGTCTTGCGGATGGCCTTGAGGTGCTTCGACTTGCCAGTGAGCTTGGAGGTCGAGGAGATGAAATCGAACTGATCACGCAGGCCGTGGGTCCGGAGAAACAGATCGACGTTCGCGGTGGAGTTCGAGGTGAGGATGCCGAAACTGTGGACCTGGCGGCGCAGTTCGACGAGCACCTCCGGCATGCCGTCGATCAATTTCAGCTCAGCGATGTTGCCGCGCATCATGCTGGTGCCCCGGGAAATCAACGCAGGGACACGGCGCTTCGGAATGTCGAGATGATCCAACAGATCCTTGAGCGAAAGATGCCGTAGATGATCCAGTTCGTGCTCGGCCACCTGCCGGATGCCATAGTCGGGTGCGATCTTGTTGAAAATCCTGCGCGTCTCGCCGAGCGTGTCGGCGATGGTTCCGTCAAAGTCGAAGACCAAGGTTCTATATTTCATCGGGGGTAGATTTTTAAAGCATAGGGCCACGCGTCAGACCAGCGGCAAATTCGGATGGATATCGCCATCCAGCGGCGAGCTCTCGCCTGCCAGATGCCGCAGCAACCCGGCGAAAGCGATCATCGCCGCATTGTCAGTGCAGAATTCCGGTGAGGCCATCGAGAGCTCCAGACCTGCTTCGTCGCAGGCCTCCATGAATGCCTTGCGGAGTGCGCGGTTTAGACTGACTCCACCTGACAGGGAGATCCGGCGGCGGCCGGCCTCATTCGCCGCACGCAGGGTTTTCCGAACGAGAATTTCGATCACTGCCTGTTGGAAGGAAGCCGCTACATCAGCCACCGGCAGCGCACCGCTTTCCTTCTGAAGGGTGTAGAGAACTGCGGTTTTTAATCCGGAGAACGAAAAATCCAGATGCGGCTCGTGCACCATCGAGCGTGGAAAATCATACGCGGCCGGGTTGCCACCCACTGCGTTTTTTTCGATCTCGGGTCCCCCCGGATAGGGCAGACCTAACATTTTTCCGACCTTGTCGAAAGCCTCGCCGGCCGCATCGTCGCGGGTGCCACCGAGTTTCCGATAGCGACCCGCCCGCTCGACATCGAGCAGCAGGGTGTGTCCGCCGGAAACGATGAGTGCAACGTGCGGAGGAACCGAAGTCTGATCGAGAAACGGAGAAAGCAGATGGCCTTCGAGGTGGTTGATCCCGAGAAAGGGACGGCCCGTGGCACAGGCCATGCCCTTGGCCGCCGTGCTGCCGATCAACAACGACGAGGCCAGCCCCGGACCAGTCGTCGCGGCGAAGGCGTCAATCTCAGACATCGTGACCGCCGCGTCCGTCAGCGCCTTTTCCACAAGGCCGCGGAGATGCAGCGAGTGATTCCGGGAAGCCAATTCGGGAACGACCCCGCCATGCTCGCGATGCAGTTCGATCTGCGAGGAAATTTCCGAAGCCAGGATTTCCGCCGCCTGCCCCGCCGCACCACGGACAATAGAGACCGCAGTTTCATCGCAGGAGGATTCGATCGCCAGAAGAAGTGCCACGCGCGGGTTCATAGCCGATGGATTTCGGAAAGCCCCATCAAAAAGCAGGTTTTCCCGGTTGCACCTTGCTTGCGTGGCGACATCATCCGTGCCGACGATGAATTTTCTCAAGGAAATACGCTGGGAACCCACCATCGGTGATCCGACATTCAGGGGCTGGTTCACCGTCGC
>JBBQDJ010000097.1:0-10411 GCA_038319595.1 Verrucomicrobiales bacterium | reverse complement strand
ATGAGCTCCGCGATCTCGACCGCCAGTGGCTGCGTTCGCAGTTCGGCGTGGTCATGCAGGAGCCCTTCCTGTTTTCCAAATCCATCGGCGACAACATCCGCCTCGGCCGCAACGGTGCCGCCAGCGATGAAATCAGCGAGGCCGCGCGGGTGGCGGACATCCACGATACGATCAACGGCTTTCCGTCCGGCTACGCGACGCTGGTCGGTGAGCGCGGTGTCACTCTATCAGGCGGGCAGCGCCAGCGGGTGGCCCTGGCGCGGGCCCTGCTGCAGGACGCGCCGGTGTTGCTGCTGGACGACGCGCTGAGCGCCGTGGACGCGGAGACCGAAGCGACGATCCTGGAGGCCCTGCGCCGCCGCCACGGCAGACGAACAACGCTGGTCATCGCCCACCGGCTTTCGACACTGGCCCATGCCGACAAGGTCATCGTGCTCGAGCACGGCCGCATCATCCAGCACGGCACCCATGAGGAGCTGGCGTCACAGGACGGGCTCTACCGCCGTTTGTGGACGATCCAGAACGGCATCGAAGATTGCCTGTTAGAAACCGCAATCAAGGACTCATGAAGGACGAACCGCAGGAGGATGTTTTCAGTGAGCGGCTCGACCTGCGCCTGTGGGGACGCGTGTTCCGGCATGCGCTGCCCTACAAGCGGCTGCTGATCCGGCTTTCCGTCTCCGCAGTGGTCATTGCGTTGTGTGACGCCACCTTCGCGCTGGTCACCCGCTGGGCGGTGGATGACGTGACGACGGCATCCACGGCTGTCAATCTATGGCCTCACATCAGCGTTTACGCGACTCTAACTGCCGCGCTGATTGTCAGTGTCTGGCTGTTCATCAACTCGGCGGGAGCTTTGGCGAACCACATGAGCCACGACATACGGGCGGAATGTTTCAAGCGCATTCAGGAGCTCGAGTTCGCCTATTTCGACCATCGTCCGACCGGCTGGCTGATCTCGCGGCTGACCTCGGACTGCGACAAGCTCGCACGCATCATCTCGTGGGGAACGCTCGATCTTGTGTGGGCGGTTTGTTTGGTCGTGGTCATCGCGGTGATCTTGGTGGCGCTGCATCCGGTGCTGGGCCTGCTGATTCTATCCGTCGTGGCGCCATTGGTTTTCATCAGCGCTTTTTTCCAGAGAAAACTGCTGTTGAGCTCTCGCGAGACCCGCAAGTTTAACTCGATGATCACTGCGTCTTTCGCCGAGGCGCTTCAGGGCCTACGGACGTCCAAGGTGTTGGTTAGGGAGAAGGAGAACCTGGGTGAGTTCCAGCGGCTGTCGTCCTCGATGTATGAAGTTTCCATCCAGAACGCCCTGCAATCCGCGGTTTACATTCCCATCGTGCTGACGCTGGGAAGCCTCGCCGCCGGCATCGCCCTCTGGCGGGGCGGAGTGGATGTGACCGGGGGAAGACTTTCAATCGGCACGCTCGTCGCCTTCATTTTCTACGCCGGTCAATTCTTCAATCCGGTCAACCAGATCGCCCAGGTGTTAGTGCAGATGCAGGGAGCCCAAGCCGCAGGCGAGCGGGTGTTGAGCCTGCTTGCCACGGTTCCCGGCATCCGTGACAGCGAGGCGGTCCGCCAGCGCCTGGAGAAATGGGACAGGCCTAACCGTCCCGATGACCTCGCGCCCGACGGCCATCCGCGGGAAATCGAGTCGCTGGAGTTCCGGCACGTCGATTTCTCTTACGAGGACGGCGAGCCGGTGCTAAAGGATTTTAATCTAACGGTCGCTGCCGGCCAGACCATCGCCTTGGTCGGCGCGAGTGGCGGTGGCAAGAGCACCATCGTCAATCTCGCCTCCCGCTTCTACGAGCCGACAGGCGGAGGCATCCTCGTCAACGGCTACGAACTGCGTGACCGTGGCCTCGAATGGTATCAATCGAACCTCGGCATTGTGCTGCAGGGACCGCATCTGTTCAGTGGGTCCGTTAGGGAAAACATCCGTTACGGCCGGCTGGACGCGAGCGACGCTGAGATCGAGGCCGCCGCCATTTCCGTAAACGCGGACGGTTTCATCGGTGCCCTGGAAAACGGCTACGAAACCGATGTCGGCGAGGGTGGCAACCGCCTTTCCACCGGCCAGAAGCAACTGGTTTCATTCGCCCGCGCGCTGCTGGCGGACCCGCGGATCTTCATCATGGACGAAGCGACTTCCTCCATCGACACCGAGACTGAACAACTGATCCAGCAGGGCCTGAAAGCGATTTTCAAAGGCCGGATCAGCTTCGTCATTGCCCACCGGCTCTCCACCATCCGGACAGCGGATCGGATCCTCGTGATCGAAAAGGGCAGGATTCTGGAAAGCGGGACGCACGAGTCGCTCATCGCCGCGAAGGGCCACTATCACGCGCTCCACACCCGCCAGTTCCGACAGGAGCGGGAGGCGGGGCTGTTGGAGTCCATCGATCAGCCGCGGCCCAGCCCAGACAGCACGTCGGCCCAGGCGACTAACAATTCCTGAGAAGCTGGTCCATCGACTTCCAGGCGCAAGTCGGGGCGCAGATAGGCGGTGGCCATCAAGCAGTCGGCCTTGCGCTCGTTCAATACCACGGACTCGACGAGATCGCACACCCTTGGTGTTCGGTCAGATTCAATCTGATGGATCGCGTTTGCGTACGTGGTTGCGGCGTCACGCCGCAATGGTTCTATTTCTGAGGCGCTGCGGCGAGACGCCGCAACCACGATGGGGCTCTGCCATCCGTCACTCTGAGCTTCACGTAACCCGAGGCTGTGTTGCAGCGTGGCGTGCTCGATCATGATCGTGCTGGAGCCCGGCAGCTCGGGATCCGGATAGACGCCAGGGGCGAAATCCGAAAATGCGACCGATTCCATGTTTCGCAGGGCGAGCAGGTCGGCTTGAAGTGTTAGAATCATGTCTTCTAACAACTTATTGCCCGAGCGGTGGATGACCAAGGGCAGCACGCCCATCGTGAACCCGGCGGTCCCCGGTTGTGGAGCACCTGCACGCACTTGTTCGACGAGCGCAAAGTCGGCACCGGTGTGGGTGGCGACCGCCTGGCCCCATGCCCAGAGGATAAGGGTGGCGGCGGTTGTTTTCATAGCTGCCGCGCGTGCTTCGAGCCGCATGGCGACTTCCGCTCCGAGAAAATTCCGCATCGGTCCGTCCGATGGAGGATTTTCTGCGGATTGGGCGGAAGTCACGGGCCATTTCCGGAAATGTTCCCGAGCCAGTTCAAGCGACGCTTCGGACGGCGGCTGCCATTTGGATCGATGGAGTGTGTTTCCGTGGTCCCCGCGCAGTCGTGTTAGAAATTCTCGCAGCACCCGCGTGATCGACCTGCCGTCCAGCAGCGCGTGGTGGAAGGTCCAGACCAGCTTGCGCGCTGGTGGCCACCAAACGATCCGCCACGGCACCGCACCGGGAAAGAGTAGGGGCCGCAAACGGTCCGCCTCACGCCAGGCTTCCCACGAATCCGGCGCACCGTTCTGGAACTCCATGGGCGGGAAATCGGCAACGGTGCGCAGGCCAGTGGGCACTCCAGCGGTGAAATCAAAAACGGTCCGCAGGGCTTCTGTGGCAGCCACGGTGGCCGCCCAAGCGGCGGAAATTCGTTCCGGCGCACAACCGGGGCTAAATACGATTTCCACCTGCTCGACATGATAGCCGGAGTGCGGGGAATGGACCGAATCCCACAGCATCAACTCCTGGAGCGGGGCAAGGCACGGCGGTGAACCAACGATGAATGCCATGGGAATCCGGATCTATCAGGGAACGTGGCGGAATGCCATGTGGAAAGGGCATTCCATGGATTTTCATTCATGGCAAACAGGATCTTTCATTTCCCGGCTCGACTCTTGCCCTTAAATCTTCCATTCAACCTTCCGTAAGGGAATCGACCCGTTGAAATTTTTTCCCTCCCCGGAATCCATGGAGTCACAGTCCAGCTATCATTGGTCGCTGCCAGAAGTGCGTATCGTCCTGATTTACTTCATTCTCGCCAGCGTGTGGATCGTGGGATCCGACCTGATGTTGTCGAAGTCTGTCCCTGATCCGTCCGAGGTGGGCGTGATTCAGTCGCTCAAGGGATTGAATTTTGTGATCACCACCGCGGTGCTGCTGTTTTTCGTGCTGCGCCAGGCTTATGGCGGGTGGCGCAATTCGGAAAAGGAACGACTTGCCGTCATCGAGCAGGCCCGCGAGCGGTTTCGGAATTTGTCCGTCCACATTCAGACAGTGCGGGAAGAGGACCGCACCCGCATCGCCCGTGAGATCCACGACGAGTTGGGGCAGTTGCTCACCGGCATCAAGATGGAGGTGCGGTTGGTGGAGACCCACCTCGCCGACCGTGATGACCGGAGCCTGAACCCCTGCATCGACAGGCTGGTCGAGGTTTCCGAAATGGTGGACGACACGATCGACTCGGTGCGGCGCATCTCCACAGGCCTGCGGCCGAGCGCGCTGGACAATAGCGGACTCGGCGCGGCCCTGAGCGAGGAGGCACGGCAATTCTCGCAGCGAACCTCCATCCCCTGCGCCATCGAGATCGAAGACTACACCGCTGAGCTACCCGGCGAGGTGGCCACAGCGGCCTTCCGGATTTTCCAGGAATCTCTAACAAACATTGTGCGGCATGCGGGAGCCCGCAGCATCCGTTCCAGTCTCTCGGTCAAGGAGGGTGTGTTGAGGCTGGTCATCCATGATGATGGTAAGGGGATCGATCCCGCAGAGCTGGAAAATCCAAAATCGCTGGGCATCATCGGCATGTTGGAACGCGCGAGAAATGTGGGCGGGCAGGTGGAAATCCTCCGCAACCCGCGTGAGGGGACGGACGTGGTTCTGACGATTCCCTTGCCAAGCGATCCAATCCCCTCAACTGTGATATCATGAAAGTATTGATCGTGGACGACCATGCCATCGTGCGCCGCGGCATGATTTCCCTGCTGCAGGAGCATTTCAAGGAAGTGGAAATCGGCGAGGCCGGGGATGCCAAGGACGGTCTGGAAGCGGTGCGGCGGGAAAAGTGGGATCTTGCCGTGGTGGACATCAGCATGCCGGGGAGGGGTGGATTGGAACTCATCCAGGACATGAAGCGGGAGAATCCTGCACTGCCGGTGCTGGTCGTGAGCTCGCAACCTGAGGAGGACTACGCGGTTCGCGCGCTTAAGTCCGGCGCGGCGGGTTATGTTTCGAAACAAAGTGCTCCCGACATCCTGGTCACCGCCGTGCAGCGGGTGCTTTCCGGGCGGCGCTTCATCACGGCGACTTTGGCCGAGCGGCTGGCTGGCGCGCTCGCCGGAGACAGCCCGGTCAATTCGCACGAAACGCTTTCCAACCGCGAACTGCAGGTGCTCCAGCTCATCGCTTCGGGCAGGACCATCAAGGAGATCAGCGGCGAGCTCGCCCTCAGCGAGAAGACCGTGGCCACCTACCGCAGCCGCATTTCCGAGAAAATGGGATTGTCGTCGAATGTCGATCTAACACGCTACGCCATCCAAAACGGGCTGGTGAGTTGAAGACCTGCCGTAAGTAAAATCACCGACACCCCAGCGGATATTCCACCGACGGTGAAAAAGGAATACCGCTACTATCGAGAACCTAGGAGTGCATCATATTAAGTCGGTGGTTCGCTTCATGGGCCTCTTTGCCTTGGTTTCGCGGGTGTGGACTGCGACAAGGCGAAAAACAGGAACGCCGTCTTTCCGGGGGGGGAGGCGGCGTTCTCATTTTACGGGAATGCCCCGGCTTTCGAGGGCGTGAGCGACGGCAAAACCACGCAATTTCGCGCATTGCCATTTCCCGGAAGCAGGTTAGCCTCCGCCCCTTTCCCGCCCTTCCATGACCACTCCCGAATTGTATGCCAAACACGTTCTTCCCACCTACGGGCGCTTTCCGCTGGTGCCGGTGCGCGGTGCGGGCTGCCGGCTTTGGGATGACACTGGGACGAGCTATCTCGATTTCTGCATGGGCATCGCCGTCTGCTCGCTGGGTCATTGTCATCCGCTGTTGGTCGAGGCGATTCGCCGCCAGGCAGGCGAACTGATGCATGTTTCCAATCTCTATCAGAACCCGCTACAGGCCGAACTTGCGGAGGAAATCAACGAGTACCACGTCCGGCTGCCAGGAAAGGTTTTCTTCTCAAACTCCGGCGCTGAAGCGAACGACGGCTTGATCAAATCCGCCCGCCGCTTCGGACGTAAGCGTCCACAGGCCGATGGGAAACAGCGCTACGAAGTCGTTACTTTCCTTCAATCCTTCCACGGCCGTACGCTTGGAGCGATGTCCGCCACCGGCCAGGCCAAGATCCAGGAAGGCTTCGATCCGTTGTTGCCGGGATTTCGCCATCTGCCCTTCAATGACATCGCGGCGCTGGAAAATGCCGTCCGTCCCGAAACCGCCGCCATTCTTCTGGAGCCCATCCAGGGTGAGGGTGGCGTGAACATGGCGACGCCCGCGTTCATCCGCACCATCGCTGATCTCTGCAAGAAGCACGATTTGCTCTTGTTTATCGACGAGGTGCAGGCCGGATTTGGCCGCTGTGGCGATGCGATGGCCTGGCGGATGATCGCCCCGGAAATCCAACCCGACGGCATCTCGTGGGCCAAGGGCATGGGCGGCGGCGTGCCAATCGGTGCGTTCTGGCTCAGCGATCGCGCCGTTGCCTCGGACGGCACCGCGCTTTCCTCGTTGATGGGCCCCGGTTCCCATGGCTCGACCTATGGTGGAAATCCTTTGGTTTGCGCCGCGTCTCTCGCAGTCCTCAAGGAGATTCGTGAGAAGGAACTCGCGGTGAACGCCATCCTCCAAGAAGTGCGGATCCGCGAAACGGTGAAGTCGTGGAACCTTCCCATCGTCACCGAAGTGCGCGGCCAAGGGTTGTTGTTAGGAATCGCCCTCGATCCCGCGCTTGTCCCTGTGGTGGAGGGAAAAACACCGGCGCTCGTCGTCGTCTGTCTCCTGATGGAAAAGGGTCTGCTCGTTCCGCCTGCCGGACCCAATGCCTTCCGTCTGTTGCCTCCACTCAACGTCACCGATGCAGAAGTGGACGAGGCGCTGAGCATCATTCACTCCGTCCTTCAAGGACTCTAACTTAATGATTCCATGAAAAATCTCCTGTCCATCGAAGAACTCGGCGCCAAGGACCTTCAGCGCCTGCTCGACTCCGCGGAATATTTGAAACGCCTTCGCGGTCGTGACGCACAACCGTTGGCTGGCCAGACGTGGGCGCTTATTTTCACCAAGTCTTCCACGCGGACCCGGGTGTCTTTCGAGGTCGGCATCCGTGAGCTTGGCGGCTTCCCGATGTTTCTATCAGGAAACGACATCCAGCTCGGTCGCGGCGAGCCGATCAAGGACACCGCCCGCGTGCTCGGGCGGATGGTCCATGGCGCGGTGATCCGCACCTTCGCCCAGCAGGACGTGGTGGACTTCGCCCAATACTCGGGAATTCCGACGATCAACGCCCTCACCGACGACGAGCATCCCTGCCAGATCCTCGCGGACCTCCTGACGGTTCAGGAAAAGCTCGGCGGTTGGGAGGGACGGAAGGTCGCCTTCATCGGCGACGGGTTTTCTAACATGACCATTTCCTGGATGTGGGCCGCGAAGCACCTGGGTTTCGAGCTGGCCGTGGCCTCTCCTGCCGCGTGCCAACCGCCTGCGGATTTTCTAGCGAAACTCAATGCGCCGAACGTTACTGTCACGACTGATCCCGTGGCTGCCGCAACAGGAGCTCACGTTGTCAACACCGATGTCTGGCTCTCGATGGGTCAGGAAGGCCAGAAGGAAAAGGAACTTGAATTCGCCGGATTCCAGGTGAACGCGGAGCTACTGTCGCATGCCGCACCTGGTCACATGGTTCTTCACTGCCTGCCCGCCTACCGTGGCAAGGAAATCAGCGAGGAGGTTCTCGAACTGCACGCGGCCACGATTTTCCAACAGGCCGAAAATCGTCTCCACGCGCAGAAGGCGGTGCTGGTGGCCATCTCGCGATAATCGCGGCTCGCTTTTGACACGGAAGATTCCAGGCTCCCTCTTGTGATCGCGCGACAGAAAACGAAGTATCCAGTTTCCCAATCACTGCGGCAGTATCTCTATCACTTCGACCGCCAACGCGAGATTCCCAAGGTCTATAACGAGTTGTGCCGTTTCACCGGGGCGATTCCGTATGAGGATCCGAAAGGTCGCGAAACGCTGTGGCTTACCGTCATGTTTCCGCCGGAAGTCATTGCGGAACTGCGACCCCGGCTGACGAGCATCTACACCGAGCTGAAACTCGGACGCGACTCAGAGCAGCACGAACACCTGCTGGTGGACCGTATCGACTTCGGGGATTTTGGAAATTCCAAACCGTTCCGCATCCGCGTCACCAATCTTTTCAACGACAACTCGGATTACTTCTACGTCAAACAGGCGGATGCCTCGCGCATCTACGGACTCGAACTGGAACACATCCTGTCGCCTAACCGGATGAATTATCTGGTCAACGGTAACACCCTCATCGAGGAACACATCGCCGGAGTGCCCGGCGACGTTTTCATTCGCGAATACCTGCCGCAGAAAGGCCTCAACAAGGTGCGGATCGCCAAGGAGTTCACGAAATTCACCGAGCGCAGCTTCATTCGGCTGTTAGGCGACATGCGCAGCGTAAACTACGTCGTCGATATCACGCCGGATTTCGAGGAGGTGCAATACCGTGTGCGGGCCATCGATTTCGACCAGCAGTCGTATGAGGGCAGCGGCAATATCTATCTGGCGTTCCGTTTCAACTCGAACCGCAAGGTCACCCGTCTTGCGTTCGAGGTGCTCAACCGCAAAAGCATCGACCAATATGTCGCCGAGGAACACGCGCAAATGGCTCGACGGGCGAAGGTCGAGAGCAGCCGGCTGCGCGCGCTGTTAGGCATCATGCGGCGAGAGGACATCGCGCCACTCGACCACGTCGCCAAGCTGGCGCGGGAGCTCGATCGGATGCACGGCACCAGCGGCTTCGGAGATTGCAAGTCGATGGGCGAGCTCACGGCGATGCACATTTCCATGATGCTGGACATCGGTCCGGGCTGAGCCGCGTGGATCCTTGATAAGAATGCCTAGGCCGCACCGTGGATGATGAAAAGTGACCGATCCAGTTCTCGGATCAACGGTGTGTCAGCGGCATCCAACCGCAGGTAAGCACCGCGCCGACGAAGCTGCCTTCCACGAGTTCAGGCCCTCAGACCGGGATGAGCAAGCAGGCATCCAGGAAATCGACAGCGCCTTGTCGTGGGCAGGGATCGCACAATAGATTTTGGCAGGTGAATTCCGCTCCCCATCCATTCGGACATTCTCTCGACGCCCGACCCGGGTCCACCCAAGCTTCCGCCATGAAACGTCTTTTCCTCCTCGACGGCATGGCCCTGGTTTATCGCGCCCATTTCGCGTTCATCCAGAATCCCATCCGCAACTCAAAGGGCACCAACACTTCCGCGCTCTACGGCTTCATCAACACGTTGCTCTTCATCCTGGAAAAAGAAAGCCCCACACACATCGGCGTCGCCTTCGACACTTCTGCTCCAACACCCCGCCACATCAAATACCCGGCCTACAAGGCGCAACGCGATGAGATGCCGGAGGAACTTGCCGCTGCCATCCCGCACGTCAAAGACCTCTGTCGCGCGTTCCACATCCCGGTGTTGGAAATCGACGGCTTCGAGGCGGACGACATCATCGGCACCTTAGTGAAGCGTGCCGAGCCGGACGACTTCGAATCCTTCATGGTCACCCCGGACAAGGATTTCGCCCAACTCCTTTCCAAACAAACCTTCATGTGGAAGCCCGGCCGCAAGGGCAACGACCATGAAATCATCGGCCTGCCCCAGCTCCCGGAAATCTGGGGCGTCTCCGAGCCTCACCAGATTATCGATTTGTTAGGATTGATGGGCGACGCCGCTGACAACATCCCCGGCGTCCCCGGTATCGGCCCGAAGACCGCGCAGAAACTCATCGCCGAATTTGGATCGGTGGAAAACCTGCTCGCCAACACCGCGAAGCTTAAGGGGAAGCAAAAGGAATCCATCGAAGCGAACATCGATCAAGCAATCCTCTCCAAAGACCTCGCCACCATCATCCTCGACGTGCCGGTGGAAGTCAGCTGGGAAGACCTCCTTCTATCCAAACGCGACGACGAGGCCATCAAGACCCTGTTCAACGAATTCGAATTCCGCACCCTCACCAAGCGCCTCTTCGGCGAGGGGAGCGCCGGCATCTTGCCGGCATCTTCCGGCGTCTCGCCGGAAGTCCTTCAATCCCCCACCCTCTTCGAAGCCTTCAAAACCATCCGGGACGTCGAGCACACCTATCACCTCGCCAACACCCCAGAACTCCAGAAGCAACTCTTCACCGAGCTCGCGAAACAAACGTCCTACTGCTTCGACATCGAAACCACCGGCCTCGATCGCTTCACCT
>JBBQDJ010000096.1:0-10412 GCA_038319595.1 Verrucomicrobiales bacterium | reverse complement strand
GCGTCTCGGAGTCGGCGAGGGCGGGATGGTAGGAGAGGAGTTTGAGCCAGTAGGAGGTTTCATCCAGCTCTTTGAGGCAGTCGCCGATTTTGGCGATGAATTCGGCTTTGGAGCGAACTCGCTGTGCTTCGCGGTAATTGGCACCGAAGGAGGTTATTGAGCGAAGAACCTGTTTGCCCAGCACACGCGCTTCTTTTATCTTCAGGAGGCTCACAAACATTCGCACGACACGGAGTGAAAACTCTATCGTCCGCTCAACCAGATGGTTTCGGTTTCATCCTTCATATATCATCCTTTATCCTTTCTCTGTGAGCATCCACTGCCACGCGGGTAGGACTTGAATCGGTGATGCAACGGCGGGGAATGGGAGGCGGGATTCGAGGGTGAGGATGAGTTGCTTGGCGCGGGGGTATAGCGAGGCTGCGTCTTGGAGGGCGCGGACTTCACGGGCGAGAGTTTCGGGATCGTCGATGGAGGCGCAGACCTGGATGAGTTCCTCGGAAATGTCGAGATGGCGGGCGAGGAAATCGACTTCGAAGCCGTCTGGAGTTTTGACGTAGGAGATATTGGCTTGGCGGCGTTGGAGTTCGATGAAAACGGCGGTTTCGAGTAGGTGGCCGGTGTTGGATTTGCCGCTGCGATCGAAGACGGGGATGAGCGCGGTGTCGGCAGGATAGATTTTGCGGGGATTGACTTGGCGGCGCTTTTCCGAGTCGGTGGCGACGCAGATGGTCTGGAGCAGGAAGGCGTCCTCGATGTGGGAAAGGTAGTCGTAGAGGGTTTCGCGACCAACGGCGATGCCTTGAGATTTCATGTCGGCTGCGAATTTCGTGACCGAGAATAGGCTGGAAGGGCTGGAAAGCAGGCGGCGCACGAGCCAGCGGAGAGCGGTGACGTTGGCGATCTGGTGGCGTTCGATCACGTCGCGCAAGAGCAGCACGTCGATGTAGCCTTGGAGTAGTTGCCGTCGCTCCGGCGCGGACAAATCCTGGGCTTCAGGAAAGCCACCAATTTCCAGATAGCGGGCGAACTGGTGATCGAGCGCAGTGGCCTTGCGTTGGGTGAGGGCGGAGGGATTAGCTGGAATTTCCTGCTGATGGTGGCGAAGAAACTCGCGGAAGCTGAAGGGATGGATGGTGATCTCCCAAGCCCTTCCCCGCATGGCGGTGGCGATTTCGCGACTGAGCAGCTTGGCCGAGGAGCCGGAGAGGAAAATCTCGTAGCCTGGGGTGTCGAGCATTCGCCGGATGAAAGTTTCCCAGCCGGGGACGAGTTGGATTTCGTCCAGGAAAAGGGTGATCGGCTCGTTGGCAGGTTCCGGGAAAAGTCGAAGGTGGGTGTCCGGAATTAGATGGAGCTGATCCGCACGAATGTCTCCGAGACGTTCGTCCTCGAAGTTGAAATAGATCAGCCGCGACGGAGAGCGACCAGCGGCAATGAGATCGGCCCGGCACTGGCAAAGGTAGCTGGTTTTTCCTGCACGACGCATCCCGATGACGGCGATGGATTTGCCTTTGATCGTGGGTAAGGTAGTGTCTCGACGCGTCAAGTCAGGCAAGGATGCATCCGCCGAGGCAAGCACCTTGTCTTGAATGATCTGGTTTAATTGGACTTCCATGAAGTCTTTATTATTTTAAAAGTGGTCTTCTGGGAAGTCTGAATTTAGGAATTCACAGGCATCAGGACATAGACGCCGAGCACATCCATAGGGTGGACGGGATAGACGACACCGAAGCGTTTCTTTTCGACGAGGGAAGAGAAGCGCTCGTGGGCATCGACGAGGTGCTGGCAGCGTTGCTCGGCGAGCAGATCGAAGGCGGGACGAATTTCATCGATGGAAACCACACGTTCTTCGACGAGCGGATGATTGCGGCCAAGATAAGATGCACCTTGGGGATTGAATCGATTGAGGACGGCTCAAAAATGTAATCCTTTTATAATCCTTTTTCCCTTCATTCCGGGTGATTTAGGTGCATTTCCGCGCGTTACAGGGAATTAAGAACTCACCAATTCTCCTTGAAGAAATCAATACAACCATTTAAATTTCAGTCAATTTTGACTGGTGGTCCCGAGTGGAATCGAACCACTACCTACGGCTTCGGAGGCCATCGTCCTATCCATTGGACCACGGGACCAGTGCGTTTGCGCTGAGGAGGGAATGGGTAACGGGCCGCGCCGGAGTTGGCAAGGAGAAGGATTCGTGGATTTCGCCTTCTCAATGCGTGATGCGGTCCCAAGCGGCCCAGAACGCGGCCGTCTGGGCCGCGTCGGGGATGATTTCGAGCAGCACGGTTTTTTCCGCGACTTCAAAACGGTCGAAATCATCCACCGTTCGGATACGGAAATGGCTCATTCCCCAGAGGGTGGCCAGGCCGGAGAGATCGACGGCCTGCGGGTTGGTCATCCATTCGGCGGCGCGGGGGCTCATCGACTGGAGGCGCGGCAGTCGTTCGAAAATTTTCCCGCCACCGTTGTTGATGACGGCGAGGACGCGGCCCTGGCAGTTGATCTGCTCAAGAACGAAGGGAGCGGCCAAATCGTAAAGCGCTGTTAGATCGCCGACCACCGCCCAAGTCTCGCTGACATCGGCGGACCAGCCGAGCCAGGTGCTGATCTGGCCGTCGATGCCGTTGACGCCGCGGTTGGCGCGGACGGAGGGGACCGGACGGGCGCGCTGGGCGAAGAGATTCCACTCGCGGATCGGAAGACTATTGCCGAGGAAGAGCCCGCCACCGATGGAGGCGTAGTGGGAAAGCGTGCGAATGAGGGCTGGTTCGCTGTCCGGATAGATTTCCAATAACTCATCGATGCGGGTGGCGCGGCTGGAGGCTCCGGGGAGATAGTCGAGCGCGTCGTCGGCAAGTTCGATTTCACCCAGAGCTGGTAGGACGCGGTCCAAGCCGCCACGCAGCACCTTCGATTCGCGGGCGAGACCGGGTAGACCATTGCGGCAGACCGACCAGACGGAGCAATCAGGCAGATCTTCAAGATCGCGCCAGAAGCGGCCACTGGGAACCTCGCCGAGGCGGAGAATCTTACCGGGCGGGTGCGCCTTTAGGACCCGGTCGGCATCATGGATCGCCAGTTTGTCCAGCGCCTAGCGCAGACCGCTGGTGGCTTCCGCGACGAGTGGTGCTCCGAGATCGCAGCAGAAATGGAACACGTCCTCGCGTTCATCCGGTTCCAATCCGCCCACCAGGACGACGATGCCTTTGTAATGCTCCTCGCGCAGCCAGCGGGCGAGGGCTGCAACGTCGAGGCGGTCCTTCGCCGGAGTGAACTCCCCTACCGTCGCGTGGGAAAAATTTTCGGCATCCGGCGCGAAGGCTTCTTCAAATTCGGCATTCAGATGGAACGGCTGTTTTCCATCCCAGTCGGCGAAAGTCCCCTGCCAGGCATGATTGCCGAAAAGGCCGGGCTGCTCGATGGACTGGGGTGCTCCCGTCCCACGGAACTCGGCCGGGCGATCCGCGGTGATCGCGACCAGCGGCCGCGCCTGATAGAATGCCTCGATGACCGCGGGCAAAAGCTCCGCTGCTGCGGTGCCGCTGGTAGTGACGACCGCACACGGTTGGGCGGTTTCCATCGTCCGCCCAAGGGCGAAAAATCCAGCGCTGCGTTCCTCGAAATGCCGCCAAACACGGACCAACCCGGCGGCTTCGGCACGGGCCAGCGCCTCCAGCAGCGCCGCGTTTCTGGCACCGGCACAGACGACGAACTCGCACACGCCCGCCCTGAGGCAGCTTTTTACCACATCCACCGCCGCTTGCCATGCATTCACGCGGGCTGTGCTAACGCAGCCGAACGGGATTGTCCAAACGTGTGAGAGGAAATCTCCATTTCAGTCTCATGGACGCGGGATTCGTTTCGAAGACCCGTGGCCAATGCGGTGGGAAAACTTGCGAAATCGAATTGGAATCCGCAAGGTCGGCGCATGCGGGCGGTCATCCAACGCGTTCTCGGGGCATCGGTCTTGGTCGATGGCGCGACCGTTTGCAAAATCGGGACCGGTCTGTTGATCTTGTTAGGAGTGGAGGAGGGCGATACGCCGGAGGACGTGACCTGGCTGAGCGGCAAGATTTCACGAATGCGGATTTTCGCTGATGACGAGGGGAAAATGAACCGGTCGGTGACGGAGGTGGCAGGCGAAATCATCGTGGTCAGCCAGTTCACGCTTCATGCCTCGACGAAAAAGGGCAACCGGCCGTCCTTTCTGCGGGCCGCTGAGCCGGGGATTTCGGAACCGCTCTACCGGGAGTTCTGCGTGGCGCTGGAGGGTGAAACGGGCCAACCAGTGGGGCGCGGGATTTTCGGCGCGGACATGAAGGTGGCGCTGGTGAATGACGGGCCGGTGACGATCATGATCGATAGCCGGGCGCGGGAGTGAGCTTTGAGGGGGGGGATAAAATCGCTTCGGCTGCGGTGCATTTACCACGCATCGTCTTCGTGGACGAGACGTCCAAGCCCCTTAGGGAGGGTGACTCCGACTCTGTGTGTGACATTCTCTTGCATCGCCCGGACACGGTGCCTAGCCTGCCGCCGCCGTGCCGATTACTGCCATTCTAGCCCTTGAAGATGGACGCTGTTTCGAAGGAACCGCCTTTGGAGCCACCGGAACCACCACCGGAGAACTTTGTTTCAATACCTCGATGTCGGGTTACCAGGAGGTGATCACGGATCCTTCCTATCGCGGCCAGATCGTCGCGATGACCTACCCGCAAATCGGCAACTACGGGATCAACGCGGAGGACTCAGAATCCGCCGGACCGCACATCCGGGCGTTCGTGATCGGCGAGCTTTGCGAAGCGCCCTCCAACTGGCGCTCGACCCAATCGCTTTCCGCCTACCTTGCCGAGAACAAGATCCTTGGGATCGAAGGGATCGACACCCGGTCCTTGACGAAGCATCTGCGCTCGCGCGGGGCAATGCGTGCCTGCGTGACTACGGAGCTGGATGCAGAGGCTGCCATCGCAGCGGCCAAGGCATCGCCCTCGATGGAGGGAATGGACTACGTGAAAGAGGTTTCCACAGCGGAATCCTATCAGTGGACCGGGGAGTCACGCGAATGGTCGCTGCCTAACACGATGGCCGGCGAAGTGGGAAACTACCGTGAGCTCGCTCCGATTCGCCATCGGATCGTGGCCTATGATTTCGGCTTGAAATACAACATCCTGCGCCGCCTGCGCCAGGCAGGATTCGAGGTGGAAGTGGTCAGCTCGACGACGACCGCGAGCGAGGTGCTGGCGAAAAAACCGGATGGCGTGTTCCTCTCTAACGGACCGGGCGATCCGGGGGCGCTGGGATATATCCATGAGGAGCTGAAGCAGCTCATCGGGAAAACTCCGATTTTCGGCATCTGCCTTGGCAATCAACTGTTAGCCCACGCGTTCGGCGGCACGACGTTCAAATTGAAATTCGGTCACCGCGGCGGTAACCAACCGGTCAAGGATCTGCGCTCCGGAAAAATTTCCATCACCTCCCAAAACCATGGTTTCGCCGTCGATCCCGAATCGCTGCCGGATGAGGTCGAAGTCACCCACGTCAATCTGAATGACGGCACGGTCGAAGGGATGCGCCACAAAACCCACCCCGTCTTCAGCGTGCAATACCACCCAGAAGCCGCTCCAGGCCCGAATGACGCGAACTACTTCTTCGAGGAGTTCGCCGCGTTGATCGACCAAAATAAAGAAATTTAACCGCGAATGGACGCCAATGGACGCGAATTGATATTTAGGGATGAGGTGTATGCGATTATTTCTTGTTCGCTTGAGATCATCATTTTCAAAAAACCAAAATTAGAGTGGGAACGCATCATCCTCACCCATTAAGTTTCTTCCATTCGTGTCCATTCGCGTCCATTCGCGGTTGAAAAAACTCCTGAAATGAATACCATAATCGTAGGCCTCCAATGGGGCGATGAAGGCAAAGGCAAGATCGTCGATTATCTCACCGAAGGCGCGGATGTCGTGGTTCGTGGCCAAGGCGGAAACAATGCCGGCCACACGGTCATCGCCAAAGGGGTCCGTTACATTCTCAACCTCCTTCCATCCGGCATCCTGTGGGATGGAAAAATCAATATCATCGGCAATGGCGTGGTGGTGGACCCCTCGGGACTTGTCGCAGAAATCGAGCGCAATGAAGCACTCGGTGTTTCCGTCACTCCGCAAAAATTGCTTATTTCTGATAGAGCTCACGTCGTCCTGCCTTTCCACAAAGAACTGGATGCAGCCCGCGAGATTTCCCTGGGTGACCAGAAAATCGGCACCACCAAGCGCGGCATCGGCCCGACCTACTCGGACAAAGTGAATCGCTGCGGCATCCGCATCGCCGATTTGTTTGACGAGGAATTCACCCGCGCGCAGGTCACCCGGCGCTTGGTCGAGGTGAATGAAATCCTCGGCAAATATGATCTCCCACAGTTCACCACCGATGAGGTTCTAGCAGACGTTTACCAGGCGTTCGAACGACTTCGGCCGCACGTGACCAATACAATTCCCATTCTCAACCAAGCTTGGAAATCAGGGAAATCCATCCTCTTCGAAGGGGCGCAGGGAACCTTGCTCGACATCGACTACGGGACCTATCCGTTCGTCACCTCGTCGAACACGACTTCCGGTGGCTCCTGCACCGGATCCGGCCTTCCGCCCAACGCCATCCAGCGGGTGATCGGCGTTTGCAAGGCCTACACCACCCGGGTGGGTTCCGGTCCGTTTCCGACGGTGGATGAAGGTCTATCTGAATATCTCCATGGCCTCGGGCGCGAGTTCGGCGTCGTTTCCGGCCGCCCGCGGGGTTGTGGCTGGTTAGATACGGTTTTGCTGCGCTTCGCCTGCATGGTCAACGGCGTGACCGGACTTGCGGTGACCAATGTCGATGGCTTGGACGAATACGAGACGCTGCAAATCTGCACTGGCTACGAAATCGACGGCACCATCCACGAACTTCCGCCGGCCGATCGCAGGGCTTGGAATCGCGCCGTGCCCGTTTACGAAACCCTTCCTGGCTGGCAGTCGGATACGACGGCCTGCACGCAGTATTCGGATCTACCTGCCGAGGCGAAAGCCTATCTCACCCGGCTTTCGGATCTCTGCGGGGCACCGATCGCGTTCGTCGGAGTCGGCCCGGATCGCTTGCAAACCCTAGTAGTTTGACTTCCCCGGAATTTCACGTCTTCTGCATTCATCATTCATGAAAGCGGGTCCAGTCTGATCCGCGCCACGAGACCGAAACGCCTTTCTCGATTCCTCCGCTGCGAAACCGCCCGCCATGCCCTCTTATCCAGAGATTCCACGCCACATCGCCATCATCATGGATGGTAACGGGCGTTGGGCGAAAGAGCGCGGACTTCCGCGCTTGGAAGGTCACCGCGCGGGGGCCGAATCCGTCCGGGAGGTGATGGAGGCGTGCATCGAATTGGGCGTTGAATACCTAACACTCTTTGCTTTTTCTTCAGAAAATTGGAGCCGTCCGGAAACTGAGGTGAAGGCGCTGATGAGTTTGCTGGATCGCTTTCTGGATGAGAAAGCCAAGGACCTCGACCGTCAGAACGTCCGCCTGCTGGCTATTGGCCAACTCGACCGACTCCCGGCAAAAACGCGGGCTCTCATCGACCGGATCAAGGCGCGGACCGCCGGCCACACGGCCATGACCTTGGTTCTCGCGCTGTCCTACGGCGGTCGCGAGGAAATCGTTTCTGCCGCCCGCTCGCTGGCCACCGACGCCGTTGCTGGAGAAATCGCCCCCTCGGAGATCGATGCCGAATTGTTTGCTTCGCGCCTGCAAACCGCAGGAATTCCCGATCCGGATCTTCTTGTCCGCACCTCAGGCGAAATGCGGGTTTCCAATTTCCTCCTCTGGCAGATCAGCTACGCGGAAATCGTCATCGTCAAAAAATTCTGGCCGGATTTCCGGCAGGGCGATCTGTTCGAGACCGTCAACGAATACAAACGCCGCCACCGGCGTTTTGGGGCACTGTGACTCCCGCAAGCCGGACTGCGGTCACATGCTGGGAATCTGAACCGTCTTGGTGTATTCGTAAGAATTTTTCGCGAGAAATTCGGTTTTTTGCGAGCCGCTGAATGTCCGCCTGTTGAGTTGATCAATGCCGAAGTCACTGATGACGGTCATGGCGATACTCACCGAGGTGATTCGTCCCGCGGCAAGCTCGGTCGCAGTGACCCCCGTGCCTGTGTAATCCGTATCGATCCCCAGACCACTGATTTTTAATTTCTTGGCTGAATTGTTGGGGCCGATGGTCACCGGCACATTGACCACCGTGCTGGTGGTCCCCGTTCCGGCCGCTGCCTTGGTGACCTGGACGTTGAAGGTCACCGAAAATTGGAAAACATTTTCACAGATGAAGTTCTCGGGATCGGAAAGACTGGTGGAAAACGTGCCGAAAGCACCTGAGAGATCGTCCTTGCCCAGCAGTTTTTCGAACGTGACGTCCGGATTAATTAGCAGCCGGTTCATCACGAACGTCTCGAATTTCGAGGACCCGCCTTTGAGCGGATCACGGTAGTCGAGTTTGTAGGCGACACATGACACGTCACCTCCCAGGTCCTTATTTGCGACTCCGATCTCACCATTGTAGCGGTCCGTGACGGCCGTGAAAAAGATGAACTCCGAGGCATTGGTGCTTTCGACGCTTTTGCCCACGGTGCTGGTATTGGCGATCGCGGAGAGCCATTGGTTGGCATTTCCCCTGCGGGTGACCAAGGACTCGAAATCCCTCGCCATCGAGTCGATCATTGATTTCGCCTGCCGCGAGGCTCTCAGTTCCGCACGACTGCGGTTCCAAGTGTCGAGGGCGATCGATGTGATGGAGACGAGGACAGTCACAATGATCGTGGTGATGGCCATGGCGACCATCAATTCCATCAGGGTGAAGCCACGCTTTTTGGCGGAAATCCGAGGGCTTTTCATATTCGGGGTTTAAAAGGTGGATTAGCGACGAACCGCAAGATTCCGGGAGAAGACCGGATTTTTGAATGACGAAAATTTCGAGGTGAAGGCGGCGCTGGAGAAATAACCATCTGACTTGGCAGGCATGATGTAGAAGTCAGCGGAAAAAGCGATGACCGCCTCTGGGTAGTCATCAGGATCATTGAGGTTGGCCACCGCAGTTCCGAGTTTGGGGTCCTTGATTGCTCCGGGTGTGCCCAGCTTGAGTTCACCGGCGGTGAAAACCAATTGAGTGCATTTCACCAGATAGACCGCTCCCTCCACCGCTTTCAAATCATCCTTGAACTTGAGATCACTCAAGCGGCGGACCATGGGAACCACGATGTAATCCTTACCAGGCAGGCCACTGAAGGATGTCGCCGGCTGAAGCGTGCCGTCGTCAGTCCGTGGAGGTTTGGATGCGTCTCCCCGATACTGATAGATCAAAACCGCATCTGCGGAATTGTTCGACTTCTGAATCCAGTCCAACGACTTGTTGAATCCAGTCTTAAATTTAGTCGATTCCGTGCCACGCAAGGTGACCAATTCCTGTTCGACGGAGGAAGCTAAACGGTCGGCTTGTTGGACATTGATCGACTTGCGGATGCCTTCGGCAGCAGGAGCGAAGACGACCATGAATCCGGTGAGAAGAACCGCCAACACGCCAATGGCGATGACGGTCTCGAGAAGCGTGAATCCGCTGCGGCGGGAAATGCTGGATGCTTTCATGATTTAGAACTGCCCTCCGGTGGAGAGGTTGTCGATGTCACCGGAAATCTGGGCGGGGCTGCGGAACAAGGAGGTCCGACCATTGCGCCAGACGACAAAGCCGCCGAAATCTTTTTTCCCGGCCGAGGTGACTTTGGGTAGATCAGACGTGGAATTGACTCCACGGGCGCCGCTCCCGATCACAAAACTCGCTGCCGGGGTGGTGCAGATGCCTTCCGCATTGAATTCGTAATAGAAATACTTGCCTAAAAATGCGGATTTCACTCCCGAGAGGTCCATCTCGTCCAAAGCACCGCTGCCACTGGTTTGATCCTTTTTGCTGAACTTCTGACTGAAGTAAACTTGGTCAGGGAGGACCAATGGACGGCTGGACAAAACCCAGACGGGTCCCGGTTTTTCCTTACCGGTCGCAGGATCGATCTCAGCACTGGCGACAAGGATACGGCGGAGATTGTCCGCCGGGGTGTTGGTAAGAGTCTTTGCGACCAGTACCCGAGCACGGGTCTTTTGCCCCACAGCGATCGATCGGGCCTCGTCGAACAAGGATTCCGCAGAGGCGACGCCGCTGGTCACGCCTTTCCCGCCCATGCCACTCAAGCCGATGGCGCCAGCGGTCATGAGAATGGACATGATGGCGATCACCACGAGCATCTCAACCAAAGTGAAGCCACTCGAACGAGGGGAGCTGATAGGATTTGGATCTGATGAAATGTCCATGGGTTTGGCAGTTGGCTGGAAGA
>JBBQDJ010000095.1:0-10438 GCA_038319595.1 Verrucomicrobiales bacterium | reverse complement strand
GATCTTTTAAACTACGGCATGAAGCTCCTGCTTCCAGAGAATGAAAAGCCGACCAAGACGGGATGGAAACGCCTCAAGGACATTCCCGTGGTGCTGATGGATGGCGACAGAATGTTCCGGCAGCATCTCGCCGGGTGCGAGCGCGAGCACGGGGTGAATCTGCGGATCGGTGGCGAATGCACAAGCTACCCGCAGGCGGTGGATCTGGCGGAGGTTGCAGGCTGGGCGGTCATCGTGCCGGAGTTGTGGTGGAACCGGCGCAAGGACTGGAAATCCCGCACGCAGGTGCTCCCGGGGCTGGACGCCTATCAGCGCACGCTGCAACTTGGCTGGAACCGGAATGTGCTCAAACGGCGGCCTGAGCTAAAAGCGCTGGTGGAGGCGCTGCGGAGGAAGAGGTGAATGAATTGGGTCAGGTGTCGCATTTCAACATTCTGCGTGTTCGAGCATGCGGCGAGGGCTCTTCTTTCTGGTGAGGTTTGATGAAAGGGCACGGACTTCATGCGGATGGTTTCACGATGCGGATCAAGTGACCGACCGGGTTTCCGTGGGTGGAGAGAATCAGGGCTCAAGGCTTGCCCTGCGTTGCCTCAAATGCACGGATTTCGGCACAGAGTTCCTGCATGGTTCCTGGGTCTGGTTGGCTTTGACGGGCGGCGGTATAGTCGCCCGCGCCCTTGTCGAGGAGACGCAGGAATCGGATGGAATCCACCGGGCCGAGGTGATCGGCAAGGATGGCGACTCCCTGGCGGTAGAGGTCTATGGTTCTTCTGTCGGCGGGCAAGAGACTGAAGTTAATTTAATAGCGGCTTCAGTCGCTGGTTTGATTGACGATTGATGAATGAGGACTTGTGATTTTTGATTGAGGAAAACGAGACGTCCATGCCCCTTATGGCGCTTTACTGAGCTCGAACGCGCCGAGGTCCGGGGCTTTGCCTTTGAAGGGCTGGCCGTTGTCCACGCCCTTGTCGATGGCGGGGTTGCCGGGTTTGAGTTTCATGAAAGAGACTGCTGGCAGATCGCCGTTGGGCTGGCGGGGGAGGATGAGTTCGGCTTGGTCGAGGCTTTTGAAATCACGGTCTTCGAGCCGGATTTTGAGATCCCAGGAATTGGCGGTGAGCTGGCATTTCGAGGTGTCCACGTTAGAGATCTCGGAGCCGCGGGCTTTGTAGCCGAGGTTGTTTTCGAGTTTGTGGCCGTAGCCAGGCACGTCGGTGGTGTTGGTGGCGTCGCGGCAGAGGAGGTTGAAATTCGAGCCGTTGAAGCAGGAGGTATTGCTGAGCATGTCAACGCCGCCGGGCTGGTGGTTGGCGTAGAATCCGGAGGCGCCGTTGCGGACGGCCATCGAGTTGCGGATGAGGTGGCGGGGGATGGGGACGGGCAGGCTGGCGGCGGGCCAGGTGCCGTAGCCGCCGAGCTTGAAACCGTTGCCGTCACCGAGGCGTTTGAAGGAGGGATCGAAGCCATTGTAAAAGGCCCAGCAATTTTCGAGGAGGACGGGCTCTTCGGTGGTGATGAGGTCGAAGCCGTCGTCGCTGTTGAACCACGCGCGGCAGCCGCGGAAAATGTTGCCAACGCTGCCACGGCGGACGTGGAAGCCGAAGCCATCAACGTTGCCCCCCTTGCCGTTTTCCGAGGTGTAGTCATGGTTGCGATAGGCGTCGCAGTTGAGGACGAGGTTATTGGAACCTTTTCCGAGCCAGAAGCCGATCGCTTGGCCGTCGTGCATTTCGAGTTGTTCGTAAAGGTTGTGGTCGCCCTCGTTGTTGAAACAAATCGACTGGGTGTGACTGGTGATGGTGACCTGCACACCGGTCACGGCCAGGCCCTTGAGGTGGAGCCAGGAGGCGTCGATCTGAAAGGCCGTCACACGGCAGCCGCCGGGTTTTACGTCGGAGAAATCGAACACCGGCTTTTCATTGCCAAAGGCCACGTAGCGGATGGGTCGGCCGGAGCTGCCGCTCTTGCTCAGGAGGATGACCTGGGCCTTGCTCCGTTTCACCTGCGCGATCTGGCTCGCGGCCATGCGGTAAGTCCCGCCGTGGATGAAGACGGTATCGCCCGGTGCGACGGATTTCTCTGCTCGCTGGACGGTCGCGAAGGGAGCTGCCGCCGAGCCAGAATTCGCGTCGTCGCCGGTGGTGGCCACGTGAAATTCCTTGGCGGAAAGGGACGACGCTAGAACCCATGCGGCCATCCCGGTGAGGATGGGTTGCATTCCGAAAATGGAGGACGCCGCTTGCATGATTTTATCTGGGGCTATTCTGCGACCGTTTGCCGCCGCCGCCAACCACCCTAACCGGGTTAATGCAAGGGAGAGGAATTGTCACCCTCGAAAAAGAAAATTGAACCGCCGATGAACACGAATAGATGCAGATAATGAATGAGTTACAGTTCGGATGGAGTTGGACCGGGCACCCATTTCCTCCGAGAGGCAGAGAACGAGGTGGAACATCGGATTGTCCAGAATTTGCTATTCTTCCACCATCCTGACCTTGTTCGTGCCGCCTGCCCTTTATAGAATCTTCCGCAGTCGCGAGAGCGAAGAAACCGACTTGTCCCGCTCATGAACCCACCATCCGACTCACTCTGGAGCCACCGTGCGTTCCAACAACTCTTCTGGGCGCACGCCCTGAGCTTGGTGGGGAGTGGCCTGTCATCACTAGCGCTCGGGCTGTTAGCCCATCACCTCGTTGGTGCTTCCGCATCGTCGGTGCTGGGCGTGACCCTCGCCATTCGCATCATCGTCATTGTCTTCTGCTCGCCGTGGGCAGGGAAACTGGCGGATCGCTTTGGCGCGCGGAAGCTCATGGTCGCCGCCGACCTCATGCGGGCGGTGGTGGTCATTGGCTTCTTTTATGCGGATGCCGTCTGGCAAATCTACGCATTGGCGGTGTTGCTCAATTTAGGCTCCGCGATCTTTACCCCCATCTATCGAGCGGTGATTCCCGGCGTGGTCAACAAGGAGCAATATCCACGCGCCCTCGCTGTCGGTTCCATCGCTTACGACACTGCGAACATCCTCGGGCCATCGATGGCGGCGCTCGTCATCACACTGGTCGGCTATCGCGGAAATTTCCTTGTCGATGCAGTGACGTTCCTCGGCAGTGCCGCGCTCCTATTCGGTTTGCCACGGTTGGCCATTGAAGCTGTCGGCGGGGAGAAGAAAGCACCCACTTCTGTTAGCCACGGACTTACTGCGATGGTCAAACGCGCGCCGCTCAGAAAGTCCCTCTTCCTCGCCTTTCTCACCAGCATCGGCGGAGCGTTTGTCATCGTCGCCACCGTGGACTTCGTGAAAACGGATCTCCGCATGAGCGACTCGGCCTACGCTTGGGTGATGGCTGCTTTCGGTGTTGGATCGGTGATCGCGGCGTTGCTCTACAGCAAGTTTTCCCAAAATGCGCGGGATATTTCCGTCGCCGCCTGTGCGCCGGTCATGATCGGCGGGCTAGTCGCCGTCGCCGCCCTACCTCAGTATTTCACCTTGATCATCGCCTGGTGGTTCATTGGGATGAGTTACAGCATCCTCGGCATCCGTGGCAGCGAGCTTCTCGCCGCTAACAGCGATGGCGACGAGCGGTCCCATATCTACGCCGCGCATTTCGCTCTCAGCCACGCCGGATGGGGATTTACCTATCCTCTGGCCGGTTTCGCCACCACTGCGTTTGGATTTGGCCATACTGCCTGGATCTTCGCAGGGGTGCTGGCATTGGTGTCGCTCCCGCTCCTCAAGCGATCACCGGAGAAAGGCTGAGTTCGCCTAGGAAGAGAAATCAACCGCAGATGATGAATGAGTAACAAGCGCTGCGCTCCCATTGTGGTTGCTATTTTCTTGTTAGACTAAGAGACGGTCTGAGCAATCAAAGATTCGAGAGATTTGTCTGATTCGTGGTGCCACGATCTTCGTATTTCCAAAGATTAGCCATTCTCATCAGGGGGACTGAAGATCTGCTGGGGCGCCGCTCTCCGTTTTCCGCGTCGCCAGCACCTTGTCCACCCGGGTGCCATCTCGATCGATGACTTCAAAGGTCCACTCACCCGAGTGGATTTTGTCGGTTTCCGCCGGCATGCGACCGAGCTCTTTCATGAACCATCCTGATAGAGTCTGGTATTCGTCGCCGCCGCCCGGCGGTAGCTCGAAATTCGGGAGCTGTCCGGGAAGTTTTTCGATCTCGTAATGGCCATCGATCAACCAACTGCCGTCACCGCGTTGTTGGATTGGCATGGCGAGTTGTTCTTCAAGTGACGGCACGTCGCCGACCACGGTTTCCATCAGGTCGATGAGTGTCACCATCCCCATCACGCTGCCGAACTCGTCGAGGACGAAGGCCGCGCGCTGGCCGCTGGATCGGAAAGATTCTAACAATACTCCCGCCTTCTGCATTTCCGGGACGAACAAGGGTGGGTGCATGATTTCCGCATAGTTCACCGGGGCTCCGGCGGCGATTTGTCCGTAGATGTCCTTGATGGAAACGATCCCTATCAGATTGTCGCGGCGTTCCTCGTAAACGGGAAAGACCTCCTGGGTGCTGGCCATGACTTCCGGCCACACTTCAGCGTGATCGGCGTCGCGCTCGATCCAGACGATCCTCGTCCGTGGAATCATGAGGTCGTAGGTGACGAGTTTTTCAAATCCGATGACGCCTTCCATCATCCGTGATTCTACGGGGTTGATGGAGCCGGTGATCATTCCCTGGCGGACAAGAACCGTTAGTTCCTCGCGCGACATGGATTCGTCGTCGCCCTCGCGGACTCCGAACAGCTTGAGAATACTGCCGGTGGACCAGGATAGGAGACTGACGGCGGGTGAGGCTGCGGTGGAGATGAAGGCCATCGGTGCGGCCATGGCGCTGGCGATCGTTTCCGGAAATTTCATCGCAAGGCGCTTCGGCACCAGCTCGCCAATGACCAGCGAGAGGTAAGTCAGGGCGCTGATGACGACGAGCAATGAAAGCGGCCTCGCGTATTCACCGATGAATGGAAGCGGCGTGATGAGGCCCGCGAGACTGGTGGCGACGTTGCCGCTACCCATGGCTCCGGCGACGATGCCGACCAGGGTAATGCCGATTTGTACGGTGGACAGAAATCGGTTAGGCGACTCGGACAAGCGCAGTGCGCGTGCGGCGCCGGTGCTGCCTTTCACCGCCATGCTTTGCAACAGCCCCTTGCGGGATGAGACGATGGCGATTTCCGTCATGGCGAAGACCCCGTTGGCGACGAGGAGAAGGAGGACGAAAAGGATCTCAAAAATGACGGAATTCATAGGGGGCTGATTTGCTGCGGCGCGCCGAAAGTATGGCTATTTCAAGACACTTGTCCAAGCGGCGAATCCCGAGGCCAAATCATCCCGCTGGCGTTCCGTGAACGCGGAATTTTAATCGGGGCATCGGCTTCTAACCGCCGATGGCTTTGAGGGAGTTGAGATAATCGATGAGCGAGGTGAAGTCGCCGATGCTGAGGCCGGCGGCGAGGCCGGGAGGCATCATGGATTGGGTGAGGTGGTCTTCCTTGGCGACGTCCGCGCGGTTGAGTTTGACGACTCCACCGGAGATGTTGCGGAGTTCGACCACGCCGTCGGCCTCGCCGGTGACGAAGCCCATTTGGGTGGTGCCGTCTTTCAGGGTGAAGACGCTGGTTTGGAATCCCTGGGCGACGGCTTTGTTAGGATCGAGGATGGATTCGATGATGTAGTCGCGGGTGAACTTGGCACCGACCGCGCCGAGGTAGGGGCCTTTTTGTTCGGCCTTGGGGTCCACCGAGTGGCAGGCGATGCAGCCTTGGGCGGTGAAAAGGCGTTTGCCGGTGGCGGCATCGCCGGTGGATTTCATGGCGGCGGCCATGACCTCGGCGGCGGGGAGCTCGGCGACTTTTTTGCCACCGGAGGAGGCGGAGGCAACGGCGTCCTTCGCGGCCTTGGCGGCGGCGATGGTGTCATCGTTGTCGAAGCTGAGGCCGGCTTGGATTTGTGCATCGAAGCCCGGGAGTTTGAGGTCGGCGAGGGCGAGGAAGAATCCGACTTCGCGGGGGTTTTGATCGACGATTTTTCTCACCTGTTCCTTCCATTGGACCTTGGCAAGCGGGCTGTTGAGGACGGTGAGGATGGATTTCCAGGCGATGCGGCTAACGGCGTTGTTCTGTTTGGCGGCGAGTTCGCGGAGGGGTTTGATTTCCATGCCGCGCTTGGTTTCATTGACGAAATCGTCGATATGCTGGGCGACTTCGGCGGGTGGTTTGGCTTCCAAGGACCAGGCAGCGAGGATCGCGAGGCGTGCAGGCATGGCGAGCTTGTCGTCGGCGCGGGAGACGGCGCGGTAGCAGTCGAATCGGCTGGCGAAGGGGCGTTTCGGGTCTTTCGCGGCGTCGGTGAGAAGAGTGAGCTGGGGTTGGGCGATGGTGGTGAAGCCGAGTGCGGCGAGGACGGGATCGAGGTTGTCCAACTTGAGGGAGGAAACGGGGATGCGGTTGATGGCGAGACCTTCAAGGTAGGCGCTTTGGCGTGGGGCGGAGATCAGAGTGAAGCCTTTTTCGAGAGCGCTGAGGATTTTCGGCGAGGCTTCCCATTCGATGAGTTCGAAATAGGGGCCGCGGTCATCGGGGCGCGTGCCCCACCAGGATTTGAGGTCCCATGGCTTTTCATCGAAGTGAAGGCGGGCGAGGGCAAGCAAGGCGTCGAAGCGGAAATCGGCGTCGCTGGAGGCGCCGACGAGCTGGAGCAGTCCGTTGACGGATTCCATCGAATGGATGCGTTCGAGGGCGCGCAGCGAAAGGGTCCGGTTAGCGGGGGTGGCGGCAGCGGCGAGAAGCGGTGGAACGTTTCCGAGGGAAACCAGTGCGGCGGTGGCGGTGTGGATCAGGCGCGGCGAGCCGGACTTTTCGTTCCAAGTGGCGGATGCGGCGAGGATGTCCTTGGCGGCGTCCTTGGCGTTCAGGCGTTGGAGGCCGATGATGGCTTGGAGGACGACGCGCGGATCGGAATCGCGGAGGGCGTCGGTGTAGAGTTTGACGGGAACGCCGGCGAGTTGGGAGCGGCGGTCGGTCAGGGCGCGGAGGACGAATTCGCGGATGGTGGCGTCCGCAGCGAGCTCGGCGAGGGGGCGGGTGCTGGCGGCGGCGTAAAGTTGCTTGAAGGTGAAAATGGCGGCAACGCGGACGGCGAGGCTTTGTTGGGCGTCCTTGGCGAGGGGCAGGATGCCGTCCTGGAAGGCGGGTTTCTGGCCGCGCTTGAGGATTTCGCGCTGGGCTTCGAGGCGTTGGACGGCGCTGGCAGAGGCGAGGAGAGTGACGAGTTTCGCATCGTCAGCTTTGGTGACGTCCTCGTATTTCGCGGGGGTGCCGGACTTGGCGGTGACTTGGTGGATCAGGCCGATGGGTTTGTCTTTGCCGGCGAAGTTGAACGATCCATTTCGCCAGTCGGCGAGGTAGATGCGGGAAAATCCATCCACATCGATGTCGGTGGCGTGAGGAAGTTTTTCGAAGGTTTCTTGGCCGACGCTGAAGCTGGATCCATCGCGTTTCCACGGATGGTAGTGGACCGTGCCGGTGGTCCAGTCACACGAGAAAAGCATGTTGTCGAAGGGCGCGGGAAGGCCGGGTTCGTTGAGCCAGAGGGCACCGGTGCCGGAGCCGCCGCCGTAGTCGGCGAGGGGGGTGATGGCTTCGCCGGCGAATTGCTGATAGAGACGCGGGTAGCCGTGGTCGCCGAGGGCGGTGTAGTGGTGGAAGCGGGTGTTCCAGCCCTTGCCGTCGTTGGTGTTGTCGCGGCTGAAAAGGTCGAGCGTGGGTGAAATGGCGACGTCGCAGATGTTGCGGGTCATCAGGTCGTAAGGCTCAAGCTCCGAGCCATCGGGCCGGATCCGGACGACGCCACCGCCATGCAGGGTGTAACGGGTGCCGTCCGCGGATTTCGCGTCGGCCATGCCAAAGTCACCAACAGCAATATAGAGCCAGCCGTCGATGCCCATGCGCACGCCGTTGGTGGTGTGGTCGGCACCGCGTGGGTGCTCGATGCCACCGCCAAGGCCGGTGACGAGGAGTTTTTCCTCATCGGAAACACCGTCGCCGTTGGTGTCGCGATAGGATGTGAGGTAGGGCGGATGGATCAGGTAAAAGGTGTCGCCGACGAGATGACCACCGCGCGGACTGTCGATTTTCGGGATGAAATGGACGAACTGGTCGGCCTTGCCGTCGCCATCGGTATCACGGCAGCGGATGATACGCCCCATGTCCTTGGCCTTGCCGAGGGAGCCGTTTTGGTCGGAGGAAACATAGACATCGCCATTCGGGGCCACGCTGATGGCGGCGGGGTAGTCGGCGTTGGGCGGGCCGGCGAATTCGTGGATTTCGAAGCCCTCGGGCACGGCGTTTGCCAACTGCAGGGTGGCGAGAGGGATAAAAAGGAAGGTAAACTGGCGCATCGCGGGATGTTTACGAAGAAAGTCCGCAAATCTCTCGCTCTGGAGCGAAGACCCTCGAAAATTCAGCGCAGACCGGCCACTTCTTCCAGCAACGGCGACGCCGCTAGGTCGGAGGGGGCCACCACTTTTTCATCCTTTGGCAGCGCCTCGACGCTGCCATAGCGGTGCACGATGATCTCCCTCACTTTGGGATCCTCCAGCCGGAAATCCCTGAAATGACGGGGCTTGCAGAGTTCCACCCCCGCATGCTGATAGATTTTCCAGACCAATTCGGAGCAATAGAGCCGACTGTCGTCCCACTGGAATTTCCCATCGTAGTTCTTCCCCACCTGCGCGGTGGCCCAGGCGCGTCCACGTTCAAGTGCTTCGGCGGATAGAGGTTGCTTCAGCCTCAGGCTGCGGTTCGTCCCCGGCTTGCCACGCGCTAGGAAGTCCGCCAACGGAACGGCACCCACCGGTTGCACCGCTTCCAGCACCATCCACTTTTCACCCTGCCGGAAAACGATCCCGCAATGGGTGTAAGGCGAACCCGTCGCCGCCATGATCGCCTCACCTTGGCCATTTGCCGAACTGGAGAAAACGATGTCGCCTTCGTTGATATCTTTCGTGCCCGACCCGGCATGGAGACAAACCGACGTGAGAATCCAGCAAAGCAGCGAGATTGATAGAAGTTCGACTTTCACATGACCATCGTGCGACTCAACTAGGCACAATGCAAGTCTCCGGTCCATGGATTGGCGCAACCCGGCGTTTTCTTAGGGTCGAACGGAAGAGAATCAGGGATCATTCCGTGGGTAGCGGCACCTGTCCGGACTGGCGGAGGTAGAGGAAAAGATCGCGGATTTCCGGTTCCTCGAGCCCGGTCATCAATCCTTCGGGCATGAGAGATTGGTCACTGGTGATCATGGATTGGATTTCGCCTCGCGGGATGAGAACGTCCCCGGTTAGGGTTTTCAGAGAGACGGAATCCTTGCGCTCGTCGATGAGCACACCGGAGACGATCTGGCCGGTGGTCTTCGTGACGTTGGTCTGCTGATAGTCTTTTCCAATCGTGGCATTGGGGTCGAGGATGTTGAGGAGCAGGTAGTCAGTGTCCTTGAAATTCCCGGGCAGCTCGGGACCGATCTTGGCTCCCACGCCGTGCAGAGTGTGGCAGGCAGCACAGCGTTGGCTGAAAATCAGGCGGCCGTTAGAGGCATTCGCTTCAAGGATGGCTTGCGCACCGAGGAACTTGCGGAACTCTGCCATCTGCTTCTGCTTTTCTGCGGAGCTTTTACGCACCGCCCCCCAGTTTTTTACGATCCATTGGTTCACCGAGTCATCGCCCGCGGCCTGCATCTGGCGGACGAGCTGCGCGGAGAGATCGGACTTCGGTAGGGTGCTGCGTTCGAGAGCGGCGAGAAGTTCTTTCAGCCCGTTCCGGCTTGAAGCAAGCGTTGTGAGTGCGGCGGTCTTTTCTTCCGGTGAAAGGCTGGGATACTCGCCAAGGATGACCGAAGGATTCTTCGCGTTTGGAAATCCCGCCAATCCACGCAACGCTGTTTCACGAAGCGGGCCAGGTTTCTGGACGAGGGTGACGAGGATGGCGTGCACTTGTGGATCACCGAGGCGGATGAGGGTCTCCAGCGCTTTGCGTTTTTCGTCGATGGTGGCCTCCGCTGCTAGAATCACGACATATAAATCCGCGATGAATTTCTTCCCGCCAAAGGTCGCGGCGAGCTTTTTGGCACCATCCTCCAGCCTTGCATTTTTTGACGACGCAAGAGTTCGATAAAGTACACCCCACTCCGCAGGTGGCTTAAGGTTCTTCTTCTGGCCGAGGGAAAGGTTCATTCCCTCGATGACATCTGCCGCCTTCTCCGGGGATGATATTTCCGCGAGGGCTCTAACGAGTGTCTCGACACCTGCCGAATCACCGTCCTCCGAAAGCCTTCGACTGATGTTCCGGGAAACCAGGGGGATCTCGGATGCGCGCAGTAGTTCCGTCGCCGCAGCGTGATCCCGCGCGACGAGAGGCTCGG